>JAQXAR010000040.1 GCA_029252805.1 Rickettsiales bacterium | reverse complement strand
CAGATTCAGCCAAAACCTTCGTAATCGCAGCCGTCAACGAGGTCTTACCATGATCAACGTGACCAATCGTTCCAACATTTACGTGCGTCTTATTACGCTCAAACTTCTCTTTAGACATTTTTATGCTCCGTAGTATTTTGTCAAATTAGGGGAAGTGGCTATAGACGATAATTTAGGCCTTTTGTCAACAGATATAGTCACATTGCAAATAAGATTCTTGAGGAGGGGGCAGCAAGGCTGACCCGCCCCCAGCGCGGCGCAGCATTCTTTAAGTGAAAAGATAATCGAAGCACTTTATAGTGTATAGATAATGATAGCCCTCACCTCCTTATTCATCAGCGCTTTCGGCGCGGCAACCTTCTTGCCCATTCAATCTGAAATCCTCTTACTCGGATTAGCGCATGGGACAGAGCATTCGCACCTTCTATTATGGGCCGTCGCTACCATCGGTAATACGCTCGGCGCATTACTCAACTATTACCTCGGATGGCACCTTCCCCGCTTCGCTCACCGCAAATGGTTCCCTATTAAAGAAGTAAACATCCAAAACGCCAAACCGTACTATAGGAAATGGGGGAAATGGAGTTTGTTATTCGCATGGCTACCCATCATCGGCGACCCTCTTACGTTAATCGCAGGAGTTTTCCGGACGCCGCTAAAATGGTTCATACCGCTGGTCGCTTTTGGTAAGGGAGCACGATACGGGTTATTATTACTTTTCTAAAATGTCATTCCGAGCGAAGCACCGAATCTTATGAGCCTTCGTCGCTACACTCTTCAGGATGACAAAAAGCTTGCAAATAAATCTACATTTTGGCGTGACCCTCCTGTTTTTCACTGCTAGCATGCCTCCAAATTAAGAAAAAATGAGGGAGCACGCGCTATGACCGCATCCATCCAACAACAAGAAATTGAAGAAATCCGTGCTGAGAAGTTCGAAACGCGCCGCGCGACCGTGCCTGCAGTTGAAGAAATTCTCTACGAGCAAATCCCTGTTTTAGATCACGGATTCATCCGCGTCGTCGATTATATGGGTGATGATAGCGCTATCGTACAAGCCGCCCGTGTTTCTTACGGTAAAGGCACAAAGCAAGTCAGCAAAGATGCCGGCCTTATCCGCTACCTAATGCGCCACTGGCATACGACTCCGTTTGAAATGTGCGAATTGAAACTCCACGTAAAGCTTCCGATGTTCGTCGCGCGCCAATGGATTCGCCACCGCACGGCCAATGTGAATGAATATTCGGCACGCTACTCAGTGCTCGATCGTGAATTCTATATTCCGAACGAAGCGCAACTTGCTTCGCAAAGCACAATCAACAACCAAGGCCGCGGCGACACGCTCACCGGCGAAGAAGCAGAACAAGCCCTCAAATGGCTACGCGATGATGCAAACCAATGTTACGACCATTACCAAGCGATGTTGAACGAAGACCCAGCAGGGAACACGCTAGATGAAAGCAAGCAAGGTCTCGCACGCGAATTGGCTCGTATGAATCTACCTGTGAACGCCTATACCCAATGGTATTGGAAGATCGATCTTCATAACCTATTCCACTTCCTACACCTTCGTGCAGACCCGCATGCACAGTATGAAATTCGGGTTTATGCGGATGCGATTTTTGAAGTAGTCAAAAAGTGGCTCCCTATCGCTGCCCAGGCGTTCGAAGATTACCGTATGGGTGCGGCACATCTTTCCGCTCCCGGCGTAAATATTGTCAGTCGCATGCTCAAAGGTGAAGAAGTCACGCAAGAAACCAGCGGCCTTTCGAAGCGCGAATGGGGCGAGCTAATGACTACGCTTGAGATGGAATAAACTTCACCTCAACAACCCGTTAAAATGGCACGTTGTTTGCATTCCCTCTGGGAACGTAAATCACTTATAAATATCTAGGAGCACCCTTCATCATGGCCATTATCACCGGCACCACCGCAGCAGATACCTTAGTAGGAAGTGCCAACCCAGATATTATCCGCGGCGATGAAGAGGCCGATGTCATTACCGGCGGTGCAGGCGATGACATTATCTATGGCGCGCTCGCTTCTGTCGGCACGGTTGATGGGGCCGACACCATCGATGGCGGCAGCGGCAACGATATCATTTACGGTAACGCAGGCGCTGACGCGATCACCGGAAATCTAGGGCTCGATACCGTCTTTGGCGGCGGAGATAACGATACGATCGATTATACCGACGCAATCGATGCCGTGGAACTACAGGGCAATACTGGCAATGATATCATCACAGGCGGACGCGGGATCGATACACTACGCGGCGGCGATAATGACGATATTATTTTTGGCGGAGATGGTGACGACCTCATTTTCGGGGCGGGCGCATTCATTGGCTCTGTCGACGGTGCGGACACGATCAACGGTGGCGCAGGAAATGATACAATTTATGGCAATGCAGGCGATGACGTTTTCTTAAT
Source organism: Rickettsiales bacterium (assembly GCA_029252805.1). NCBI lineage: Bacteria > Pseudomonadati > Pseudomonadota > Alphaproteobacteria > Rickettsiales > Rickettsiales bacterium. Next base: position 3,559 of record JAQXAR010000040.1, on the reverse strand, counting down.
CTCCACCGGCAATGACATTATTTTTGGTGGCCTTGGTAACGATAATGCCAATTATGCCGGCTCTTCTGGACAGATAGACCTTCAAGGTAATGACGGTATTGACACCCTCATAGGCGGCACTCAGGCAGACTTTATCAAAGGCGGAACTGATGGTGACTTCCTTACCGGAAATGAAGGCAATGATACAATCTTTGGCGCAGGCTCGGCAGTCGACACACTCGACGGCGATGATGTTATTGATGGCGGTGTTGGCAATGATGAAATCCTCGGCAATGCCGGTGCTGATACTATCACAGGCTCTTCTGGGTTCGATCTCGTATTTGGTGGTATTGGAAATGACGTCATTGACTATTCCTCAAACATCGAAGGCAGTGTGCTCTTCGGCCAAGATGGTGATGATGTCATTCTTGGCAGCAATGGCGCCGACCTTATTGTAGGAGGTGCGGGGCTAGATCAACTGACCGGTGGCAATGGAGTCGACAGCTTCTTCTTCCAAAGCGCGAGCCAATCTGGCGATGGCAACATCGATAGAATCACCGACTTTGCCAATAGCTCATCCGTCGCCATTGACCGCGATATTATCGATATTAGCCAACTTGACTTTACCGGCATTCAGCAGGGCGAGGGATTAGGAACGGTTCTAGGATATGTCACCGATGGCTCAGACACGCTCATCAGCAGCGCCGATAACAGCTTTCAATTAGTATTAACCGGCACTCTTATACTGACGGACGAAGACTTCTTTTTCTAAAAGCCCTTAGCCTTCCCCATGGCGGGATTCACAAGGCGCATCGGATCAGACCTTTCGGCTTCTTGCGTCTTCTCGTCAACACCAAGCATGTCTTTGAAATTCGTTTTATCTAGATACTGCTGCAGGCTGGTTTGAATGTTCAAACCCGTGTCCAAATCAATATATAAATCAGGCTTCGTCTTTTCCAACCCGCTACGCAACGCCGTCACATAAAAGGTGCGCGACTGGATATATTCCGGCAAGGCCTTGACTTCATCTGCCGTTAGCGGACGTTTTTCATGATAGGATTTTAAGAATGCGGCAATTTTCTCTTCGTGCTTAGGAGGGATTTGATGCTGCAACTCTGCAATCACCACGGATTTTGAAATAAACGTCGCAAGGTCAAATAATAGCTCGCCATTTGGTTTCACTCGCTCCAAATCCAGCAAGGTCATCGACGTATCACCCTCAGAGAATAGAAAATTCTCAGGGCGTAAATCACTATGCATCAGCCCTTTCGGTAAATGACGAGTTTTATTCGCAACATTGGCATCTAACGCATCTTTAGACGCTTGATGTAGATTTTTCTCCGCCGCACCTAGACGCTTTAAATAATCACCGACGGCGTCATTGCGTGTCTTCGCTCCATCATGTTCAGGATTGCGATCTGCATCTGTTGGAAGGGTTATCTTCGCTTGCGCCGCATGAAATTGCGCAATCGTAGCAGCCGCCGTCGCAATTTGTTGTTCATTCAACGCTTGATGATATTGCCCACCATCAAATTCCGAGACTAATGCAGGCAACTGCTCATTCTTACCCTGACGGTACCCTAGATCTTAGGTACTTCAATCCCTGCTTCGGCTAACTCACGCTGCATATTTGCTTGGTAGGCCGGGGTATATGTATGGTTTTGATGGTTAAACAGGCTCACGACAACAGGCTTTTCGTGCCCCTCTAGCGTGACTTTCCAATTTTCGCGACTTCGCCCTAACGGCAAATACTCAGCATCCATGACCACGCCTGTGACATCCGCTTCGAGCAACGCATTCTGTAACGCTATTTTTTTCGCCTCAGATATTTGATCGAGGAATGCTTTCGTCATTGTATGTTAATTCCTAAAATGCTTTATTCAACACCATCATATATGAACAATATTACCAACAGATTAAGGTTATTTAATGACTCAATCACTTGATACCCAACTTGCCGCTGAACTTGACCGTATGCACTCCGAAGGCACAGCTAAGCAATTTAATCACCTAACCTCTCCGATGGCGGCGCAAGTCAGCATGGAGGGTAAAGGCGAAGTGTTGGTATTATCATCCAATAACTATCTTGGCTTATCCGATCACCCTGAGCTGATCAAAGCCGGCAAGCAAGCGCTGGATGAGTATGGCGCAGGCACGGCCTCCGTTCGCTTTATTTGCGGAACCTACGACATCCACCGCGATTTGGAAGTAGCCATCGCTCGCCTCCACCGCCAAGAAGCGTCGCTTTCTTATGTCGCCTGCTGGAATGCGAATACAGGGCTAATCCCCGCCATCGCTGGTAAAGACGATGTGATTATTTCCGATGCGCTCAACCATGCGTCCCTCATTGATGCGTGCCGCATCACCAAAGCCAAACGCATGATTTTCAAACATTCTGATATGCAAGATTTAGAGCGTTGCCTCAAAGAAGCGCAAGGCGCACGCCGTATTCTCGTCGTGACCGATGGCGTATTCAGCATGGAAGGCGATATCGTCAAATTACCGGAACTCGTCAAACTCTCCAAACACTATGGGGGCACAATCATCCTAGATGACTCACATGGCGTTGGCGTGATGGGCAAAAATGGTCGCGGCGTCGCCGAATATTTCGACCTGGAAAAAGAAGTGGATATCGTCACCAGCACACTCGGCAAAGCCTTGGGCGGGGCCGCTGGCGGATATGTCGCAGGCTCACAGGCGCTGATTGATTACCTCAACCAAACCTCGCGCCCGCAGCTCTTCTCAAACGCACTGCCAACGACCGTCGCTGCCAGCGCACTCAAAGCCATCGAGATTTTAGAAGCGGAACCTGAGCGTGTCGCTAAACTCCATGCCCTCACCGCCCGCATGCGGGATGGCCTCATCGCCCGCGGCTTCAAACCGCTCGACGGCCCAAGCGCAATTGTGCCGATCATCGTCGGCGAAACCAGCTTCGCCATTAAAATGAGCGCGGCGCTGCTCAAAGAAGGCATCTTCATCACCGGCTTCGGCTTTCCTGTCGTACCCGAAGGCGAAGCCCGCCTACGCATCCAAATCTGCGCGTCCCTCACCGAAGACCAAATCGATTTCGCCCTAGAGAAATTTGAGAAGGTCGGCAAAGAACTCGGCGTAATCCAGCAGGCAGCTTAAAAAGAAAAAAGCCCATCAACACTCAATGGTTAATAGACTTTTTAAAAAATTTCAAAAGAAGTTTTATCGATGAGGACGCCTTCCGGCACCTCCAGCGATATCTGCTTCTTTCATCTCTCTCCATTTTTGATACAACCCAAGACACCAGCCTAAAAAGACGCTGATTGAGATTGTCCAATCAAGTGGAAGAGTGAAGAAAAAGGCGGCAAGACCACCTATAACTAAAAAAACAATTCCCATAAATAATGGGAAACCCCATTCTTTGGGATCGACGGTGAGTAATGCAACGATTAACGCACCGGATGCAAAGCTGATTGCTACGATCATAATTAATAATTTTTGGGGCTGACACCTAATAATATTCTTTGAGCAACTTTTTCAGGTCTGCCAGTAAGTCACTTGGTGTGCCCATATTAAACCTCCACTCACATTCTTTCAAGAACAGATTAAA
>JAQXAR010000039.1 GCA_029252805.1 Rickettsiales bacterium | reverse complement strand
ATATTGAAATGAATATCGAGCTCATTGCTCCGATCGCTATGGATGAGGGTTTACGTTTCGCAATTCGCGAAGGTGGCCGTACTGTTGGCGCCGGTGTTGTAGCGAAGATTGAAGCGTAAGGGTAATAATCATGGCTAGTCAAAAAATTCGTATTCGTCTGAAAGCATATGACCACGAAATCTTGGATCGTTCGACTCAAGAAATCGTAAGCACTGCGAAACGTACCGGAGCAAATGTTCGCGGTCCAATTCCACTGCCGCGTCGCATTCAGAAGTTTACGGTTAACCGTTCTCCACACGTGAACAAGAAATCACGTGAGCAGTTCGAAATTCGTACGCATAAACGTATGATCGATATCGTTGATCCAACACCGCAAACTATTGATGCGCTTGGTAAACTTGATCTTTCTGCGGGTGTGAATGTTCATATCCAACTAGGGGAGGCCTCGTAATGAGAACGGGACTTATCACTAAAAAAATCGGCATGACTCGTATGTTTGATGAATCTGGCTTGGCAGTACCGGTAACGGTATTGAAGCTAGACAATCTACGTGTTGTTTCGGCTAAAACTCAAGAACGTGACGGCTATACAGCGGTTCAACTTGGGTATGGTAACGCTAAAGTAAACCGTGTGAGCAAGTCTCTACGTGGTCACTTCGCGAAAAACAAAGTGGAGCCAGCTTCTAAGGTTGTTGAATTCCGCGTTGATAACGACCATCTTTTAACATCAGGTCAAGAATTGGCTGCTAGCCACTTCATAAGCGACCAGCGTGTTGATGTGACAGGAATCAGCCAAGGTAAAGGTTTTGCCGGCGCGATGAAACGTCACAACTTTGCAGGCCTAGAAGCAACTCACGGTGTATCTATCTCTCACCGTAGTCATGGTTCTACTGGTCAGTGTCAAGATCCTGGACGTGTATTCAAGGGTAAGAAAATGGCCGGTCACATGGGTGCAGAGCAAGTTACGCAACAAGGTTTGCGTATTGTTTCTACCGATGATGAAAATGGTTTGATCTTCGTTGAAGGTGCCGTACCGGGTTCTAAAAATGGTTATGTATTGGTGAAAGATGCTGTGAAGCTTGCGCTTCCTGCTAATGTTCCGCATCCAGCTGGCTTGAAAGCCGTGAAAGCTGAAGCAGAGCAAGCACCTGTTGAAGACGTTAAAGTTGAAGAAGCTTCTACACAAGTAGAAGCGCCAGCAACTGAAAACACAGATAAGAGTGAAGGATAGTAACAATGAAACTGAAACTCGTATCATTGACTAGCAAAGCTTCAGGCGAAGTAGAGCTAAATGATGATGTGTTCGGCATTACGCCTCGCACCGATATCATGCATCGCGTGGTATTGTGGCAGCAAGCAAAAAGCCAAGCCGGCACACATAAAACAAAAGAACGCAGTGACGTTTCTGGTACCACGGCTAAGCCGTATCGCCAGAAGGGTACCGGTAACGCTCGTCGTGGTACGATGCGCGCTAGCCAGCACCGCGGCGGTGCGACGACTTTCGGTCCTCGTGTTCGTAGTCACGCTCACAAGCTTCCACGTAAAGTGCGTCAGCTTGGTTTGAAATCGGCTCTATCTGCAAAGATGGCGGCAGGTCAAATCAAAGTGATTGATAGTTTGGTGATTGAAAAAGCAGGCACTGCAGCGGTTAAAGCTCAGATCGCTAAGCTTGGTGTAAGCAAGCCACTCTTCGTGCGTGGCGATAATGCAGCAGATGAATTCGCAAAGTCGATTCGCAACCTGCCTTACACAGATGCAATTGCACAAGGTGGCTTGAATGTTTATGACATCCTACGTCACGATGACGTGATCATTACTTCACACGCACTTAAAGATTTGGAAGCGAGGTTAGCCGCATGAGTAAGAAACAAGCGATAAACCCAAAATTGTATGACGTAATTCAACGTCCTATCATCACTGAGAAAGCTACGATAGCTTCAGAGCATGGTAAAGTTGTATTCCAGGTACACCCAGATGCGTCAAAAACGGAAGTGCGCGAAGCAGTTGAAAAACTCTTCGGTGTGAAAGTGACGAAAGTAAACACGGTCTCTATCCACGGTAAAACTAAGAAGTTCCGCGGATTAAACGGTAAGCAAAATGATCGCAAAAAAGCGATTGTAACGCTAGCCGAAGGTCAGACCATCGACACGATGGCGGGAGTAAACTAAAATGGCATTGAAGAAATTTAACCCAACGACGCCTTCTCAACGTGGATTGGTCCTTATCGACCGTTCTGAGTTGTACAAGGGCAAGCCTGAAAAGAGCTTGGTCAAAGGGAAGACAAAGACGGGTGGCCGTAACAACATGGGTCGCATTACGACGCGTCACATCGGTGGTGGTCATAAGCAAAAGTACCGTATGGTTGACTTTAAACGTACCAAAACAGGTGCAGCTATCGTTGAGCGTATCGAGTATGATCCAAACCGTACGGCTTTCATCGCATTGATTAAGTATGATGATGCAACTATCTCATACATCATCGCTCCACAGCGTTTGTCCGTTGGTGACAAAGTGGAATCTGGTGAAAAAGTTGAAGTGAAGCCTGGCAACACGATGCCGTTGAAAAACATCCCAGTAGGTACCATCATCCACAATATTGAGATGAAACCTAAGAAGGGCGCGCAAATTGCTCGTTCGGCAGGTGGTTACGCTCAGTTAGTGGGTAAAGATGCCGGTTACGCGCAAGTGAAGCTTCGCTCAGGTGAGCTTCGTCTCATTCTTGGTGAGTGCCTAGCGACAATCGGTGCCATTTCAAACTCTGACCATCAGAACCAAAACTTTGGTAAAGCCGGTCGTAGTCGTTGGAAGGGGATTCGTCCTACCGTTCGTGGTGTTGCGATGAACCCAGTTGATCATCCACATGGTGGTGGTGAAGGTAAAACTTCTGGGGGACGTCATCCGGTGACTCCTTGGGGTAAGCCAACGAAGGGTGCGAAAACTCGCAGTAAGAAAAAAGTTAACAAGCTTGTGCTACGTACGCGTCACCAAGCGAAGAAGCGTAAGGGTTAATTGATATGACACGTTCTGTATGGAAAGGTCCGTTTGTTGACGGCTATTTGTTGAAGAAGGCTGATGTAGCTCGTGGTAGCGGCCGTAATCAAGTGATTAAAACTTGGTCACGTCGTTCGACGATTCTACCACAATTTGTTGGTCTCACTTTTGGTGTGTATAACGGCAAGAAGTTCATCCCAGTATTGGTGAGTGAAGAAATGATCGGACATAAGTTCGGTGAGTTTTCTCCGACCCGTACTTTCACAGGCCACGGCGCCGATAAGAAAGCGAAGAGATAGGTATCATGGGTAAGAATGCTATTGTAAGACAGCCTAACGAAGCGAAAGCGCATTTGAGTAATCTGCGCACTAGCCCGATTAAGCTAAATCAAGTTGCGAAAATGATTCGCGGCCTGAATGTAGAGCAAGCGCGTACACAGTTGACTTTCTGTGGTCGCCGTATTGCAAATGATGTTAAAAAGCTTCTCGATTCTGCTATTGCGAATGCTGAAAACAACCATGATCTGAATATTGATGACTTGGTGGTTAAAGAAGCTTATGTCGGCAAAGCGATGAAAATGAAACGTTTCCGTGCTCGTGCACGTGGCCGTGGCGCGAAAATCGAAAAGCCGTTTAGCCATCTAACAATCATACTACGTGAAGAAGAGAGTAAGTAATGGGACAAAAAGTAAATCCGATTGGTCTACGTCTAGGTATTAACAAGACTTGGGACTCTCGCTGGTACGCTGAAGGCGGCGACTATGCGAAACTTCTACACGAAGATTTCAAGATTCGTGAATTCGTGAAAAAAGAACTAGTAACGGCTGGCATCAGTGACATTATCATTGAGCGCCCGAGCAAAAAAGCGATTGTAACGATTCACACGGCTCGTCCGGGTGTGGTTATTGGTAAAAAAGGTGCTGACATTGATCGCATCCGTAAAAAGCTTTCGGCTTTCACGGATGGTGAAGTGACACTGAATATTGTTGAAGTTCGTAAGCCTGAGCTAGACTCTACGCTTATCGCTGAAGGTATTGCTCAGCAGCTTGAACGTCGTGTCTCTTTCCGTCGTGCGATGAAGCGTGCAGTTCAATCTGCACTTCGTCTTGGCGCTCAAGGTATCCGTATCAACTGTGGCGGTCGTCTCGGTGGTGCTGAGATTGCGCGTATGGAATGGTATCGCGAAGGTCGTGTTCCACTTCATACCTTGCGTGCAGACGTAGATTATGGTATAGCCCGTGCACTCACAACTTATGGCATCATTGGTGTTAAGGTTTGGGTCTTCAAAGGCGAGATCATGAATAATGATAATAAAGAGACTTTCGCAACGACTACCCCAACGGTAGCCGCGTAAGTTAACGACAATAAAGAATTAGGGTAAGATAATGTTACAACCTAAAAAGACAAAATACCGTAAGCAGCATAAAGGCCGCATTCACGGAAATACTAAAGGTGGCGCAACGCTTAACTTTGGTACTTATGGCTTGAAAGCTCTTGAGCCTGAACGTGTGACTGCACGTCAGATTGAAGCATCACGTCGTGCAATTTCGCGCCACATGAAACGTGTGGGTCGTCTTTGGATCCGTATTTTCCCTGACTTGCCTGTTACAAGTAAGCCTGCGGAAGTTCGTATGGGTAAAGGTAAAGGTTCTGTTGATTATTGGGCCGCTCGTGTAGCGCCTGGTCGTATCATGTTCGAACTTGACGGTGTGACGGAAGAAGTCGCTCGTGGCGCATTTGAGCGCGCATCAGCAAAGCTTCCGATCAAAACAAAATTTGTTAAACGTGTTGGAGAGGACGCTTAGTCATGGCCAAAACAGAAGAATTCAAAGGTAAATCACGCGACGAGCTCATTTCTTTGTTGCGCGACGGAAAAAAAGCGTTATTAAATCTCCGCTTCCGCAAGGCAGGTGGTGAATTAGAAAACACTTCGGAAGTACGTAAAACACGTATCTCTGTGGCTCGTATTAAAACGCAACTTAGCCAGTTGAAAAAAGAAGCTGCGTAAGCAGTAAATTAAAGGAATTAGAATTATGCCTAAACGCATTTTACAAGGTGTTATTGTTTCAGACAAAGCGGATAAAACCGTTTCTGTTCTGGTAAGTCGTCGTATTAAGCATCCGCTTTATCGCAAGACGATGACACGTACCAAGAAATATGCAGCGCATGATGCTGAAAATCAGTTCAAGGCTGGACAAGAAGTTCGAATTATCGAATGTAAGCCCATCTCGAAAAGTAAAACATGGGAAGTTCTCGAAGCAGTTGCTTAAGAGAATCGAACAAAACGTAGGAATTAAGGGTTAAGCTATGATCCAGATGCAATCAACCATGGAAGTCGCCGATAACTCGGGTGCACGTAAAGTACAGTGTATCAAAGTTTTGGGTGGTTCACACCGTAAAGTCGCCTCTGTTGGTGACATTATTGTTGTGTCTGTGAAGGAAGCAATCCCGCGCGGTAAAGTGAAAAAAGGTGAAGTTCACCGCGCTGTTATCGTGCGTACGAAAAAAGAAGTTCAACGCGCTGATGGTACTGCTATCCGCTTTGATAAAAACGCAGCTGTGCTGCTTAACAAACAAGATGAAGTGATTGGTACTCGTATCTTTGGCCCTGTGGTTCGCGAACTTCGCGCACGTGGCTTTATGAAGATTGTATCTTTGGCACCGGAGGTTCTATAATGGCTGCTAAATTGAAAAAAGGCGACAAAGTTCTCGTAATGACGGGTCGCGATAAAGGTAAGTCTGGTGAAATCATCAAGATGTTCCCTGAAGATAACCGTGCATTGGTGAGTGGTGTTAACAAAGTTAAACGTCACAATAAGCCAAGCCAAATGGGCGCCGGTGGAATTGAAGAAAAAGAAGCTCCGATTCATCTTTCGAATCTTGCTTATGATGCAGAAGGCAAAGCCTCTCGCATCGGTTTTTCGACGCTAAAGGATGGTACAAAAGTTCGTACTGTAAAGAAAACTAAAGAAAACATTGCTGAGTAGAATCATGACCGCTCGTTTAAAAGAACAGTATAATAAAGAAATCGTTCCTGCTTTGCAAAAGGAGTTCAACTTTAAGAACGCCATGCAAATGCCGAAACTTGATAAAATCGTCCTTAACATGGGCTTAAGCGACGCTGTTGCTGATAGCAAAGTAGTTAAGGGCGCTGTCGCAGAGATGGAAGCTATCGCCGGTCAGAAAGTTATGATCACGAAAGCACGTCAATCTATCGCGGGCTTCAAGCTTCGTGAAGGCATGCCAATCGGTTGTAAGGTGACACTTCGCGGTGATCACATGTATGAATTCTTGGATCGTTTGATCAATATCGCAATGCCACGTATTCGTGATTTTCGCGGTCAATCGCCAAAATCATTTGACCGTCAAGGTAACTACAATTTCGGGATTACTGAGCAAATCATCTTCCCAGAAATAAACTATGATAAAGTGGATAAAGTGCGCGGTATGAATATTACCATCGCAACGACTGCTGCTAATGATGATGAAGGTCGTGCTTTGCTAACCGCTTTCAACTTCCCATTCAAAAAACCACAGCAAAGCGCGTAAAGAGGACTATAGAACATGGCTAAAGTAAGCTCAGTTGAAAAGAATGATACTCGCCGCCGTAAGGTTGCGAAATACGCTGCTAAGCGTGGCGCCCTAAAAGCGACGATCATGAACCGCGACCTTCCAATGGAAGAACGTTTTGATGCACAGTTGAAGTTGAATGAACTTCCACGTGATGGTTCACCTTCTCGTGTACGTAACCGTTGCGGTATTTCAGGCCGTCCACGCGGTAACTACCGTAAATTCAATCTGTCACGTATCGCCGTTCGCGAACTTGGCAACTTTGGTCAGATTCCCGGCCTTGTGAAATCAAGCTGGTAGAAAAGGAATATTACCATGGCAATGAACGATCTACTCTCTGATATGCTGACCCGCATTCGTAACGGTCAAAAAGCACGTCTCCACACCGTTGACTCTTATTACTCAAAGCTCCTCGCGAATGTTTGCGAAGTTTTGGTTGAAGAAGGTTATATCACGGGTTACGAAAAAACCGGTACTGAAGCAAAACCTGCTTTGAATATCGAACTTAAATATTACGAAGATGAACCAGTAATCAAAACGATTAAACGCGTTTCTAAGCCTGGTCGTCGTGAGTATTGTCCGGTATCTGATTTGCCGAAAGTTAATAACGGTCTTGGTATTTCTATCATCACGACTTCTGCAGGCGTTATGTCTGATGCGCAAGCGCGCCAGAAGAACGTGAGCGGTGAAATTCTTTGCGAAGTATTCTAAGGAAAAGAAAATGTCACGCGTAGGTAAATATCCAATTGCAGTTCCTGAAGGTGTCACTGTTGACATCACAGACAAGCAAATCACCGTAAAAGGTAAAAATGGCGAATTGTCGACCCAAATTCTTGGTAACGTTAAAGTTACAATGGAAGAGGGTAGTGTTTCCGTCACTCCAACTGATAATAGCAAGTTTTCTCGTGCTATGTGGGGAACAACTCGCAGCAACATCCACAACCTTGTTGTGGGCGTAACGGACGGCTTTAAAAAAGGTCTTGAGTTGCGTGGTGTTGGTTACCGTGTAGCGCATAAAGGGAATGTATTGATTCTGTCACTTGGTTACAGCCATGATACATATTTTGTACTCCCTGAAGGCATTTCAGCTACAGTAGAGAAGCAAACTTTGATCGAGCTAACGGGTGCTAACAAGCAAACCGTCGGTCAGGTTGCATCTGAAATTCGCGCTTTGCGCAAGCCTGAGCCTTATAAAGGCAAAGGTGTTCGTTATGTGGGCGAGTATGTCCGCATGAAAGAAGGGAAGAAGAAGTAGGTAAATCATGGCTCAGTCTGAAAAATTTAAACGTCGCTCACAGCGCACTCGCTTTCAACTTCGCAAGAAGGGTGGTCCTCGCACGATTCGTCTATCGGTTCACCGTTCGGCTAACCACATCTATGCGCAAGTTATTGATGATACTACAGGCAACACACTTGCTGCTGCCTCTAGCCAAGAAAAAGACGCTAAGCTAGCTTATGGCGGTAACGTCAAAGCGGCTGAAGTCGTTGGTAAACTTGTTGCGGAACGCGCTAAAGCCGCGAAAATTGAAACCGTTAAGTTTGACCGTGGTGGATTTATCTATCATGGACGTGTTAAAGCGCTGGCTGATGCTGCGCGCGAAGCTGGATTGAATTTCTAAGGAATAGATGAAAATGAATAATCACGGACAGAATAAACAAAACCATCGTGACGACGCCGGTGATGGCCTCGTTGAGAAGCTTGTATCAATCAACCGCGTTGCAAAAGTAGTTAAAGGTGGTCGCCGTTTTGGTTTCGCCGCACTTGTTATCGTTGGTGATGGTAAAGGTAAAGTTGGTTACGGTAAGGGTAAAGCAAAAGAAGTCGCTGATGCCGTTCGTAAAGCGACTGACGTTGCAAAGAAAAGTATGGTTCGTGTTCCTTTGAAAGAAGGTCGCACACTTCATCATGATATTACCTCCACTTATGGTGCAGGTCGTGTTGTATTACGTACCGCTCCAGCAGGTACGGGTATTATTGCGGGTGGCCCAATGCGTGCTGTATTCGAAGCCCTTGGTGTTCAAGATGTTGTTTGTAAGTCTACCGGCACATCAAATCCTTATAACATGGTAAAAGCAACGTTGACGGCATTGAATGATGTTCGTTCTCCACGTGCGATTGCCGCGAAACGTGGTCTGAAAGTCAGTGACATCGTTAGCCGTCGTGACGGTAACGATTTCAACGCAGACGCAAGCGAAGAATAGAGGCAGATCATGGCAGAAGCAAAAAAAGTAGCGGCTAAAAAGCCTGCTGGTAAAACCGTTACGGTAACTCAAATCGCAAGTGCGACGGGTCGTGAAGGTTCACAACGCAAAACATTGATTGGTTTGGGTTTAAACAAGATAAATCGTACACGTACGTTGGAAGATACTCCATCGGTTCGTGGTATGATCAATAAAGTTCACCACTTGGTGAAAATCGAAGATTAATTTTAAAGAGCGAGTCGCTCATTAAGTTGGCGGCGTTAGACGAGGATATTATGAAACTCAATGAACTTAAAGATAATGCAGGTGCTAAAAAGAACCGTAAACGCGTAGGTCGCGGGATCGCTTCAGGCACAGGTAAAACAGCCGGTCGTGGCCATAAAGGTCAGAAATCACGCTCAGGTGTAGCGATCAAAGGTTTTGAAGGCGGTCAAATGCCTATTAACCGTCGTCTACCGAAACGTGGCTTCCACAACGGTAACCGTGTTGAGTATTCAACTATTAACACGGGCATGCTGCAAAAAGCATTAGATGATAAACGCATCAAAGCATCTGACAAAATTACGGAAGAGTTTTTGTTCGAAAAAGGCTTAGCTCGTAAGAATGCTAACGGCATCAAATTGCTAGCCAAAGGCGAGTTGACTGCAAAGCTAAGCATCGAAGTGACAAAAGCTTCGAAATCTGCTGAAGCAGTTGTAAGCAAAGCCGGTGGTTCTTTGAAACTTATTGTAAAGACAACAGCAACCGCTGAGAAACACGCCGCTGCACGTCCTGAACGACCTGTAAAAGAAAAAGCGGATAAGAAAGCTAAGTAATTTAGTCCTTTCAATTCAAATCTAAAAATGCCGCTCTCATCCGAGGCGGCATTTTTTGTTTGAGGTGTATTCTGCTTATTACTGGCTAAGTAAATTAAAAAGTGGCGCTCACATGCCGCGCATACTTAACTAGAAAGTTGCCGGGGCAGCCGTGCTAACCTTGCCTTGAGTTCGCAAAAGTGAAGTTCCGAATATTTAAACCCAAAGATTGTGAAATTCTGGTTCACATTGGGTGTTATTACAGATAGAAAAGCCCCTCATAAAAATAATATCATAAAGAATCATCTGATTATGGCTTCTTCTGCTGAAAAAATGGCTGCGAATATGGACTTAAGCGTATTCGCGCGTGCGACTGAACTGAAACAACGCCTACTATTCGTGATGGGTGCGCTCATCATCGCACGGGTTGGGTCGTTTATTCCGATCCCCGGGATTGATCCGTTCATCTTGAAAGAGATATTTGATCAGCAATCGAGCGGCGTATTGGGAATGTTTAACGTATTCTCGGGTGGCGCACTTGGTCGTATGACGATTTTCGCTCTGACGATCATGCCTTATATCTCGGCTTCGATCATTATCCAGCTGATGACAGTGGCCTCGCCACACCTAGCCGCGCTGAAGAAAGACGGCGAGGCGGGTAAACGCAAAATAAACCAATATACGCGCTACGGAACGGTGTTCTTGGCGATATTGCAAGGGTTTGGTATTGCGGTTGGTCTAGAGAGCATGACAGGCAGTAGCGGTGCTTCTGCAGTGATTGACCCGGGCTTATTCTTCCGCTTTACGGCGACGGCGACGTTGGTCGGTGGTGTGATGTTCCTCGTATGGTTGGGTGAGCAGATTACTTCACGTGGTATCGGTAACGGTATTTCGCTTATCATTACCGTGGGTATCATCGCGGAATTCCCATCGGCGATTGCCAGTATGTTCGAAATGGGGCGTACCGGTGTGATTGCGACAGAGATGCTGATCCTTATCTTTGTAGGGCTGATCGCTCTGTTCGCGTTTATCGTGTTCATGGAACGTGCGCAGCGTCGTGTGGTGATTCAGCATCCGAAGCGCCAAGTGGGCAATAAACAGTATCAGGGCGAGAATACGCACCTGCCGATTAAACTGAATATGGCCGGTGTTATCCCCCCCATTTTTGCAAGCTCCATTCTTTTGTTCCCGCTAACGATCGCAGGCTTTAATAGCGGCGGGGAGGGGTCTGAGTGGCTAACACTTGTGACATCTTATCTGCAGCATGGTTCAACGCTCTATGTGTCGCTCTATGCCGGCATTGTGATCTTCTTTGCGTTCTTCTACACAGCAGTGGTGTTCAACGTGGATGACACGGCAGATAACCTCAAAAAGAACGGTGCCTATGTGCCTGGAATTCGTCCAGGTGCGCAGACGGCGAAATATCTGGATTATGTGACAACACGCATTACTGTGGTGGGCGCGCTATACCTTGCCTTTGTTTGTGCATTGCCGGAGATCGTGATTTCAAAATATTCGTTGCCATTATTCCTCGGCGGCACCAGCTTGTTAATTACGGTTAATGTGATTCTTGATTTTGTGGGTCAAATACAGTCTCATCTGTTTGCTCATCAATATGAAGGGTTGCTAAAACAAGCGAAATTGCGAGGCAAAGGCGGTAAACGCAAATGATTTTGATTCTATTGGGCCCTCCTGGGGCAGGCAAAGGCACTCAGGCCGATAACATTAAAGCCAAGTTGAATGCACCGAAGCTCTCAACCGGCGATATGTTGCGCGAAGCAGCGGCTTCGGATTCTGATCTAGGCAATGAATTGAAATCGATTATGTCAGCCGGGCAGCTTGTGTCTGATGATATTATGATCGAAATGATCCGCCAACGTGTGACGGAAGCGGATTGCGCCAATGGTTTCATCCTCGACGGATTCCCACGCACGCTAGGGCAGGCCGAAGCGTTGACTCAATTCTTCCAGCAAGAGGGCTTGAAGCTTAACATGGTGCTTGAGCTTAAAGTAGATGAAGAAGCGCTTGTAGAGCGTATCGCAGGCCGTTTTGCCTGTGCCAAATGTGGCGACGGATATCACGATACATTCAAAGCTCCTGCCGTGACAGGTAAGTGCGATAAATGTGGTAGCACGGAATTCTCCCGCCGTTCAGATGACAATGCAGAGACGGTTTCAAAGCGTCTTGAAGCATATCGCGATATGACGGCGCCATTATTGCCTTATTACGAGCAGCAGAGCGTGCTGAAGCAAGTAGATGCAATGGCATCGATCACAGAAGTCACAGTCGAGATAGAAAAACTACTCGATACTGCATAATAGCCGTTGACTTGAGCGTGGCACTTCTTATAGTGCCGATTCCCTGTGGCTGGAAGAGGCCCGAGAAACTGTTAATTTTGGAGATATTATGCCCCGTATTGCCGGTGTGAACATTCCTGATAATAAGCGCGGAATTATTTCGCTTACTTATATTCATGGTATTGGCCCTAAGTTTGCTGCTGCGATTCTAGTGAAAGCTGGAATTGATGAGAGCAAGCGCCCTAAAGATTATAGCGATGATGAAGTGATCAAAGTCCGTGAGGCTATTGATGCTGATTACACTGTAGAAGGTGATCTTCGTCGTGAAGTAAGTATGAACATCAAGCGTTTGATGGATCTAGGTTGCTATCGTGGCCTACGTCATCGTCGTCGTCTGCCGGTACGTGGTCAACGTACTCATACCAATGCGCGTACGCGTAAAGGTAAAGCAGTGGCAATCGCTGGTAAGAAAAAATAGGGTCATAGGATAATATTATGTCAGAAGAAAAAACCACAGCCGCTTCACGCTCGAAGCGTAAAGGTAAAAAGAACATCCCTGAAGGTAAGGCGTATATCATCGCTACCTTCAATAACACCATTGTTACCCTAACAGATAAAGGCGGCAACACGCTGGCTTGGTCTTCTGCAGGTCATAAAGGTTTCAAAGGCTCTCGTAAGTCTACGCCATTTGCGGCGCAGCTAACGGCTGATGATGCTGCTGTGAAAGCAATGGAACACGGTCTAAAGACGGTTGAAGTGATTGTAACAGGTCCAGGTAGTGGACGTGAATCAGCTCTTCGTGCGTTGCAAGCTGCTGGCTTGAATGTGACATCGATCAAAGATGTTACACCTATCCCGCATAATGGTTGCCGCCCGCCTAAACGTCGCCGCGTTTAATAGTAATATGTTCACCTTCTGTATAAGAAGGCTACCGAAACGAATAAACGGAGTATAATTCAATGTCCGCTATTTTGAATAAAAACTGGCAAGATCTGATCAAACCAAGCACGATCGACGTATTGCCAAAAGATAAATCTCTCAGCCGTGCTGATGTAGTTGCTGAGCCACTCGAACGTGGTTTTGGTTACACCCTTGGCAACGCACTGCGCCGTATCTTGCTTTCTAGCTTGCAAGGTTCTGCAGTGACTTCAATCAAAATTGAAGGCGTATTGCACGAATTCTCTTCGATTGAAGGCGTACGTGAAGATGTAACTCACATCATTTTGAACATCAAAGACCTTCGCATTAAAGGCCAATCGCCAGAACGTCGTAAGTTGACGCTTAAAGCAAAAGGTGCTGGCGAAGTGACTGCAGCGCAAATCGAATGCCCCGCTGATGTTGAAATCATCAATACTGACCTCGTTATCTGTACTTTGGATAAAGATGGTTCAATTGATATGGAACTAACAGTTGAAGTCGGTAGCGGTTATGTGCGTGCAGCAGATAACAAGCAACAAGATGCTCCAATTGGTCTGATTCCTATCGATGCGCTCTTTAGCCCGGTACGTAAAGTATCTTACAAAGTCGATAACGCACGTGTTGGTCAGCGCACTGATTATGATAAACTCTCTCTTTCTGTTGAAACAGATGGTTCTATCACAGCAGAAGACGCAGTCGCACTTTCAGCTCGTATCATGCAGGATCAGGTTCGTCTCTTCATCAACTTCGAAGATACGCCGATGCAAGAAGTGAAAGAAGACGAGAACGCGCTTCCATTCAGCCCTTACTTGCTGAAGAAAGTAGACGAACTCGAGCTTTCTGTTCGTTCAGCGAATTGCCTGAAGAATGATAACATCGTTTATATCGGTGATCTCGTTCTTAAGTCTGAGTCTGAAATGCTTAAAACGCCAAACTTTGGTCGTAAGTCATTGAACGAAATTAAAGACGTTCTTTCTAACATGGGCTTGAAATTCGGTATGGATGTAGCGGAATGGCCGCCTGAGTCTATCGAAGAACTAGCACGCAAATACGAAGAGCCATACTAGGGTTCTTTAGGAAATATTGGAGATTAAATCATGAAACATCGCATGAAAGGCCGTAAGCTAAATCGTACTTCTACGCACCGTAAGGCGCTATGGACGAATATGGCTTCATCGCTGATTAAGCACGAGCAAATCAAAACGACTTTGCCGAAAGCTAAAGAACTTAAGCCGATCGTTGAGAAGCTTATTACTTTGGGTAAAAAAGGTGAATTACATCACCGTCGTCAAGCGGTTGCTCAACTTGCTGATAACGCACAAGCTAAGAAGCTATTTGATGTGCTTGCGGAACGTTACAAAGACCGTCAAGGCGGTTACGTACGTGTCCTTAAAGCCGGTTTCCGTTATGGCGATAATGCGCCAATGGCAATCATCGAGCTTGTTGATCGCGACGAGTCAGCAAAGGGTAAAGATTCAGGCCCTGTAATGACGTTCGACGACGAAACAGCTCCGGCTGAAGAAACAACTGCTAAAGCCGCAACGGCTTAAGCTAAAATAACTCGACGGAGTTATTCTGAAAGGCCACCCTTTAGGGTGGCCTTTTTCGTTGAGAGCTTTATAAACTTCTCATGCGGTTCTTCTCTCTTATAGCGTTTTTCGTGCTTTGTTTTGTGCCGCCGGCACAGGCGCAGCAACGTTTAGTGCCAACTGCACCAGCGCAGGTGCAGTTATCATTCTCGCCCGTTGTGAAGAAAGCAGCGCCTGCTGTTGTGAACATTTTTACAAAGCGTCGTGTCACGGTGCCGACGCCGCTCGCGCGTTTTTACAATGATCCTGTTTTTCGGCGTTTCTTTGGTGCGCGGCCACATCAACGTAAGTTGACGCAGGAGCGCGTGGTGCAATCGCTTGGATCTGGCGTGATTGTGCATCCAGAGGGGATTCTTGTTTCCAGTAGCCATGTGGTGGCTGAGAGTGATGAGATCACCGTCGTACTCAATGATAAACGCGAATTCCCTGCGCGCATTGTCGCACTCGATAAAGAAACAGATTTGGCTATCTTGATGTTGGATACGGAAGGCGCGCAGCTGCCTTACTTACCGCTGGCCAGCTCCACTTCGTTAGAGGTAGGAGATTTGGTCCTCGCGATTGGTAATCCATTCGGAGTGGGACAAACCGTGACGAGCGGGATTGTATCGGCTCTAGCGCGTGGCGTAGGTGAGTTATCAAAGAAGATCCCCAAGTCACAAGCCTTCATCCAAACCGATGCCGCGATTAATCCGGGTAACTCGGGCGGTGCTTTGGTGGATATGCAAGGCAGGCTGGTCGGCATTAACGCGGCGATTTTCTCGCAATCCGGCGGCTCACACGGAATTGGCTTCGCAGTGCCTTCCGAAGTGTTGAGTTATATGCTCCAGCAGTTTAATTTGCAGTGATGGATTTACTCGAAGCAGTCACTGAAAATACTGGGCCATTGGCTGATAGGCTGCGTCCGGGCTCGGTTGATGAGATTGTCGGGCAAGATCATGTATTGGCAGAAGATGCGGCGATTGGCCGGATGCTTGCTAGTGGTAAAGTCGCCTCGTTGATCCTGTGGGGGCCTCCTGGGTGTGGTAAGACGACCCTCGCGCGTGCCTTGGCTGATGTTAGCGATTGCGAGTTAATGAGCGCCTCTGCTGTCAGCTCAGGTGTGAATGATCTGAAGAAGCAATTCGAAGCAGCACGTCAGATGGCGAAGGATGGTAAGCGCACTATTTTATTTGTGGACGAGATTCACCGTTTTAACCGCGCTCAGCAGGATGCTTTTCTACCCGTAGTGGAAGATGGTACGATTACGCTGGTTGGCGCGACAACGGAGAATCCCTCTTTTGAATTAAACGCGGCCTTGCTCTCGCGCTGTAAGCTTGTGGTGTTGAAGCGTTTGAGCGAAGACGCATTATTGCAGCTACTCACGCGTGCGGCGGAGGCGGAGGGCAGGGCGCTGCCATTGACCGAAGGCGCAAAGCTTGCCCTTGTCACCATGGCCGATGGAGATGGCCGCGCTTTGCTTAATATGGCGGAAGAGGTTCTGGCGACGAGCGGTGAACAAGAAATGGATGAAGCGGCGCTTGCACAATTTATTGGCCGACGTGCTCCCGTTTACGATAAGCATCAAGAGAGCCACTATAATTTAATATCAGCACTGCATAAGGCGGTTCGAGGCTCAGACGTGCAGGCCGCGCTCTATTGGTTCTGCCGGATGCTGGATGGCGGCGAAGATCCGCTCTACTTATCGCGTCGGTTAGTGCGTATGGCCGTTGAAGATATTGGCATGGCGGATCCAAACGCGTTGAGCCAATGTATGGCCGCGCAACAGGCTTATTCCTTCTTAGGATCACCTGAGGGGGAGCTGGCGCTGGCGCAATCGGTTGTTTATCTCGCAACGGCCCCGAAATCGAATGCGGCTTATATGGCCTATAAGGCTGCGGCTAAAGATGCCAAGGCGAATGGGTCGCTCATGCCGCCGGCGCATATTCTTAACGCACCCACAAAGATGATGAAAGAAGGGGGGTATGGTGAAGGCTATCAATATGATCCTGATATGCCAGATGGCTTCTCAGGTCAGAGTTATTTCCCTGAGGACATGGGCTCTCCAGAATATTATCGCCCGGTAGAACGCGGTTTTGAGCGTGATATCCAAAAGCGTCTCGAATATTGGGCGAAACTGCGCGAACAACGGGCTTTATGATAGGCGCTCAAACCCCGTGCAGGCTTTACGCCAGAAACCTAGGCTGCGTGCTTTACTCGCCTATTCTTGAGGTTGGAGTGTGCCAATGGAATATGTAAGTCTCTATGTGACTTTTCCGACTAAGGAAGAGGCAGAGAAGGTCATTGATGCGCTGCTAGAGGCTCATCTGATTGCTTGCGCCAACCTTTCTTCGGAAGTGACTTCCTACTATCGGTGGGAAGGTAAGCGTGAGCAAGCGTTTGAATATGGCGCCATCATGAAAACGACAGCAGATAAGCAACGGCAAGCCATCGCTTTAATCACCCAAATGCACTCTTATGAGTGCCCATGTGTGGTGGTTTGGCCGATTATTGACGGGCAATTGCACTATTTAGAGTGGATAAAGCACGAAACGTCCTTGCCGTAGCGAAAAACTTAGGCTAAAAGACTTCTCGGTGCTGGGGTATGGCCAAGCGGTAAGGCATCGGTTTTTGGTATCGTGATCCCTGGTTCGAATCCAGGTACCCCAGCCATTTTTCTTTATATTTATCAGTATATTAAGATAAATGGAGCGGCTTCAAGTCGCAAATAAGTCGCACTTGGTGTAATTTAAAGCTTCCGCTCGGTGCTATTTGATTCACCTGCGAGCATGGCGGTGAACTTTCCAACAACCTCATTTCCAGCTTTCATGGTGTATGACTCATGCTTGGTGGCCATGGATAAGCCTACATCAATGGCGATAGCCGCGCCAATAATCTTCAAGAAAGTTTTGAAGTTGCGCTGGAACCAGTTGGGCTTTGGCGCATCAGGATCACGCTCTTCGGGTTCTTTGTTTTTGCCTACGAATAGGGCTGTTCCAGTGGCACCGAGAGTCACAAGAGCTTTCGTCATTGTGAAGCCGCTGCTTTTTGATTTATCTGCTGTATCAGTTGCAGGTTTAGGCGGTTCTACTACTTTAGGTGACTCTGGTTCTGACTTCGGAGGTGCCGGATTAGACGGTTCTACTACTATTTTACTTACTGGCTTTGGGGTGACTCCTGCTGCCGTCTCTTTATTTTGCTGAATAACAGATGGACTACTGGACATGTCTTTCCATTTGAGGCTACACCAGTCATTCGCCCATTGCGGCAAGGCCTCTATCTTACGACCTGAATCGAGATATTTTTGAGTTGCATCTTCACCCAAAAGGTAATCGCCAAATTCATCGACGAGTCTATCCATATTCAACTTAGCGAGTCTCTCGTATGTAGCGACTTGTTCTGCCTCTTTTCCCTCAAACGGGTACTTACCTCCACTGTTAAGAACCTGATTACAGAATCGTGTTTTGGCAGCGTCGCTAGATAGTTCAGAGATTCCTCCTGCACCGTACTTTCCATAGGATTGATAATCTCCATCTTGGTTCTTGGCGTGAGCATAGGATTTAGCATCAAAGCGCATACTTATTCCCGGTAACACATACATTTCCTGACCAGGGGCTTTTCCGTTTTCGTACTCTTGAAGTTTATTTGCGAATTTTGTAGAAACCTCCTCGGCAACCTTACGTGCCTCATCATGAGAGCCGACATAAACAGTCATACCGTTATAAACAGGCTGATTTCCATTATTTAAAAAATCTTCGTCACCAACACCAATCTTAAAGCTACTTAAATCATTTCGAGTAAGAAGATAGTCGGTGATTTCCTTCGTGAGCGGGTCATTTCTATTATCTGGCACATTGATGTGAAGTTTCCACTTTGCGCCTTTGGCCAGAACTGCTCTATTTTCGGGAGACTCAGACACAAATTTAGGGTTAATGAACTCAAGACTCCCCTTTGTGCTGCTATAGCGCTCAGTTGTTTCCCAACCATTGGGAAGGCTTTTCTCTTCTTGCTCTATAACGGCCGGTTTTGGCATCTCCAGCTCAGTAGGAAGCCTCGGATGAGCTTTAAGGTGCTCTATCAAACGCGGCTGCACCCATGAATCCGCAGTCGTGTGCATATCCACGCCTGACGCTCTTCTTTGCGTCTCAAATGCAACCATTTCAGGCTGTAAGCGCCCGACTATTGTTTCTATATCGTCCAACGTTTCTAAGTTGCCAAAGTATTTCTCGAAATCTGTGTTCTTCTGACTCAGGCCACTCAGCCAGTTCATGATAGAGTCGCGGACGACTATCTCGATATTTTCTGAATCGTAATCTGCAAAGTCAGCGGGTGGCGTAACGTTCTCTGCAACATAATTCTGAAGAACTTCTTGCGTGAGAGGTTGTGGGGTATTTGTAGGGGCAGACGCTTTTTCAGCAGAGGTTAGTTTTCCGCCTTGTTGGTGTAAGGGAGAATCATATGTTTGGTGCATTGCCTGAAAGTCGTGATATTGCTCCCATGATCCATCTTCACGCACCCACTGCGTTTGTACCACCCCCTGATAAGCAGCAGGATTTGCTTCACCATCGGGTGATATGCCATCTCCATCCAAGTAGTATGGTTTGCCATTTGCAGCAAGGCCGATATTTCGTACCTCAGGGTCGTTGATATAGTATTTCTGTCCTTTCGGACTGACATAAGAACTTGTTCCGTGTTTTAACTCGGATAAATGCTCTGGCGTTGTTCTTTTCGTATCCAACGCAGGAGAAACTTCGATCCAAAACTCACCTGCTTTAAACTGTTTTAGGGCCTGTAATTGAGTAGGGTTCATGGCTCTAACGGTACGCCCAGTTCGTAGCCCTACTACAATCTCACCATGTTCGGGTATATCCGTTTTCAGGAAGATGCCGCTACGTCCAGTTCCTGCTAAACTGAACTTTACTCCTCCTTCTGGAATTTTAACTCCTTCGGGTAACACCCCAGCGACGATTTCATCAACAGTCTCTGGACTATCAGATAGTTTCTTCAAAAGATCAGGAAGGTCCTCAGCCATTTGAATGGCTGATTTTTTACCTTGCTCTTTCTTTGATTCTAATACATATAACGCAGTTTGCGCAGTGTTTTGTAAGTCCTGAGGTGGAATTGCATTAACCAAGTCATATTTGGCAAAGGTAAACGCATCCGCGAGTTCTCTTTTTACAGTCTCAAAATAGACCAGTTCGGCTACATTCTTGTTTTCTCCTAAAGCCATTAAGCGCTTATCTTCATATAACAACGCATCACGGTATTCGGATAAATCATAGTCTAGCGGTACGGTTACCCCTATGCGCCCATCACCCTCGTCAACACTGATTGATGCTTCTGTGCCATAAGCCACGGACATACGCTCCGCTAACGCCTCCATGTATTTTCGACTAATTTCGGCAGGAGATAAGCCTATGGCAGTTTCAAGTTCTTCGTTTTCGACGGGAGGTAGTGTTATTGTTAAGTGTGGAACATTGTTTTCATCAAGGCTCACAAACCTATCCAAAGACGGAAAGCGTCTATCATTCATAGGTCGGCCTGCTCCCAGGCTATGCACAATCGGCCACCCCGTATGGGGGCTGATATCTGCTGTCATAGGTTTTTCTTCGGGCATACGAGCCTCAAAATTAATTCATTAACCGAATTATACTCTCCATTCGTTACAGAATCATGACGATTCTCATTTTTACAAAACCTTGAGGAAGTGAGCTAATCTCTCAGGTCAATATCCCAGTGCCTGCGGTAGCCGGTGTCGAAGATCACTTTCTTGAAGCCAAGCGTTTTCCATGTGTGCATGAGCCTGCCTTGATTAGTGATCTGATAGACGAGCGGCCGGCTGAATAGAACGTATTTCAGGCGTAGGATGTCTTTGTTTCGGCCCTCAACCGTGATGTAAACGTCCATGCCTTGCTTGAGAAAGTTTGTCTCAGTCTCTTTCGGATAGTTGATTCTGAGTAGCTTTTTAGCTTCTTTCTCTAATCGCGCCTCCAGCTTTGCCTTTTGGACTTGCTCACGCTTGGCTTTTGTCTCGGCCTTTTGACGCGCCTTTTCCGCTTTTTGGCGGACTATTTTTTGTTCTTTCTCCAATTCCTTAATTCGTTTCGCAGCGGTGGGAGAGGCGAGATATTCTGTAGCTTTGCTGTAGATTTTTTCAAAGTTCGCCTGTTCATCGAGATTAGCAAACTGATAGCCTTGGAGATCCTCTAAGGTTCGTTTGATAGCAAGCGGCTTTTTATCAGTCATGAATTGTTGAAGGTCAGCCAAACGGTGACGCTGGATTGTTTGTTTATCTATCACTTTTGGAGCATCCATATAGGGCGCGTTAAGTGCCGTGCCGAAGATAATGGCCAAAACTCCATATACGGCGATAGTGATACCATGACGCTTTTTCCAAAGACTTTGCCACCAGAGACAGGGTTATGGAAGGTGATACCCTTTTCCGATGCCGTAAAAAAGACCTTTGCTAAACCACCCTTGAAGCCTAAGTCGCTAATAATTTGTGATGGCCGTTTGTCATATTTGATGTTGTTAGCCCTAAATTCATCTTTTGAAATTAGTTTGTTGGGGGTCTTGAAAAGATATTTCATAACTTGTTCATTTTCAGAATTATGATGCGGCTTGGCTAATAAAAAGATGTCGTTCAGCCAAATTTCGCAAGTGAACTCATTGTAACTTATTTCTAGGGGCTGACACCTAACATTTAAATTGTTAGGAGTTATTGATGTATATAAAGCATTGTAAGTTATCGAGAAATAAGCAGTTAGAGTTGATAAAATATTTCATTGCGGGTTCTAC
>JAQXAR010000038.1 GCA_029252805.1 Rickettsiales bacterium | reverse complement strand
TCCTAACAATTTAAATGTTAGGTGTCAGCCCCTAAATTTTTTTTCATTTTCAAAAACCACATTTATGAAAAACGGTAAAACTCCTATATGGAAGGACCCTCGATTTTACCTGGCTATCGCCAGTTTTATTACACTATTATACCTGACTTTTTATGAGTCAGTAATTTTCTAATTATTAAATATCAAAAAATGATCAATTTTCAAATTCTATTCACCATTCTAAATCAGATTTTTCACGGCAACCAAAGACTGTTGCTAATTTCATCATCAAAAGGATGCACTTGCGTATCCGGCTCAGGCTACGAATGCCGATGGTGTAGAGATCGGAAATAAATCCGTAGAGGCGATCTGCACATTTTGGAACCCCACAAAAGAGGCTTAGGTCTTGATTGCGGGGTTTTCTTTTGCCTAAATTTCTGAGTTTGAGCACTTCGATATGTTGAACGCAGATACGCGATAACGCTTCTTTCAACCTTAGGTCAAACTTCATCGTTACGAGGCCTGCCACCGACGGCGCGGACTTGGAGTTCGATGCCGGTATGGAAATGAATTACAGCAAGAACTGGTAAGGCTGACTGCCGAACGAGATTGGCTGTTGAAAACTCGGGCCGGTTTTGGAGCAGAAATCGAAATGGGTATAAGTCGAATACTTGAGAGACTAAGAAAGCGCCATGTGTCATACGCAGTGATAAATGAGGCGGTGAAGGAGCATAGTAAGGAGTAGGTAAGTGATACTCCCAGCTCCTGTCGTGTCATGCGGTGGTGGCCTTTTAATGAAACTGTCACATAAGCACAAAGCTCTGGAATTTTAAACGCGAGCTCGATACGCACCAGAACTTATGTGTAAAAATCAGCAATAGAGCCAATTATCGAAATACTATAGGGAGCCCCCCCCTGCGCTAGTGCCGCAATTTTTTCAGCCTATTTGTCTAAAATTGACTCTAAAAGTAAACGTACATTAACTTTCTTGCCGCATAATGAGGGTATAAGAAAACCGATCCAGAAAGTATGCACAAATCATGGCTATAACAGTTTCAGCAATTGG
Source organism: Rickettsiales bacterium (assembly GCA_029252805.1). Classification (NCBI taxonomy): domain Bacteria; kingdom Pseudomonadati; phylum Pseudomonadota; class Alphaproteobacteria; order Rickettsiales; species Rickettsiales bacterium. The sequence continues at coordinate 3,313 of JAQXAR010000038.1, read as the reverse complement.
TAAAAGAAACGTCGATAGTGACGGCAGTAATGAATATGTTTGGGAAATTATCAATACAGGTGGTTCCGACTTTACCTATACATGGCAAGCAGTCGGGGGTGAAGCAGGAAGTATTTCTTTGCTCGCCGGAACGACAACGTTTCTTTATACGAATACGTTAGATGATATTACCTTGCTTGATGGTGCTACCACGGTGGCAACAGGCAATTATGTTAATACCAATGCCCCTGCTTTAGATACATTAAGTAATGGAAGCGATAATTATGTGGGTCATTTAAGTAATGACAATATTACTGGTGCTAATGGTAATGATACAATTGATGGAAGTGCAGGCAATGATACGATTAATGGCGGTGCTGGTGACGATCTCATAAATGGCGGTGATGTTGTTTATGTTGAGCCGGTTGGTGCTCCAGCAGTTATTTCCCCAAATGATCCAGCAAGCATTGTGATGGGTTCAGGTGGCGTTCAATCGGTTGTAGATAATAGCGGAAACGGTAATACATTATTCCAAAATGATGCTTCACGACAACCCACACTCATAGATATTAATGGCAATAACGCGCTAAATTTTGATGGAGTAAATGATCACCTAGATATGTCAAACTCGAACGACATTAATGGTGTTGCTCACACGGAACGTAGTATCTTTATGAGTGTTAACACCAGTGATGATACATCTAGCCGTCAATATATTTATGAAGAAGGTGGGCGCTCAAACGGTTTTAGTTTTTATCTGCAGGGTGATGACCTCTATGCAGGTGCTTGGAGAAATAATGGCAATGATTTTGACCATTTCTTTTCGACGTCAGTTGACACTAACACTACGTACACAATCGGCTTAGTATTTGATTTTCCTAATAATAGTTTCACTGCTTATGTGGATGGAGCAAGTATTGGTACAGGTGTGGTTAATCATGAGCAGGCTGCGCATGGTGGTGATATTACCTTTGGAGCAAATGGTACCAGAACACGCCATGAATCAGGCACGATAGACATCACAAGCACTAATTCATTCTTCAAAGGCCAAATCGGCGATTTTGCATTATATAATAATGCGCTAAATGCTGCTGAAGTCGCTCAAATTACGGGTACTCTCGCACAGGCTTGGGGGAGTGAAAGCGCGGGCGAAGATGACAGCCTTTCTGGTGGCGATGGAAATGACACGATCTTTGGTGGTGTCGGTGATGATATTATTGATGGTGGTAACGATAATGACAGTATCGATGGGGGTGCCGGCAATGACAACGCAGTTGGAGGCAATGGCTCAGATACCGTCAATGGTGGTGTAGGCAACGATACGCTCAATGGCGGTGACGGTAATGATACTCTTGATGGAGGAGTTGGCAATGATGCGCTCAATGGTGGAGCAGGCAGTGATACTCTTTTGGGACGGTCTGGCAATGACTTTATCGCAGCCGGTGATGATAATGATAATGTAAATGGCGGCTCAGGTAATGATGGCATCTATGGTGAATCTGGCGATGACATACTGAACGGAAGCACAGGCAATGATACGGTTACAGGAGGTGTTGGTAACGATACCGTATTTGGTGGTGATGACAATGACACGCTAAGCGGCGACAATGGCGATGATAGCATTGATGGTGACGCTGGTGATGATAGCATTGATGGTGGCGCTAACAGCGACACGGTTGATGGTGGCTCTGGCAGCGATACCGTCGATGGCGGTGCCGGTAATGATACGGTAGAAGGCGGCACAGGTTCTGATACGGTCAATGGCGGTGATGATGATGACTTTATCATTGATGTAAATATCGATGGAACGGCCTTTGATACCGGTGTTGCAGATGCACTTTCTGGCGGTGCAGGTGATGATATTTTAGTGGCTACTTCAGGGGCTGATCAAATGTGGGGCGGTAGCGGTTCTGATACGTTTGTTTTCACTCCTTATGATTCTGTCGTAGATGCGCGCGTTTACGACTTCCAACAAGGAGTAGACCAGATATTCTTGATTGATCTTACTCCAACGTTCCAAATCAATCCGTTCTTTGTGTTTGATTTTGATGCACTCAATATTTCAGTCAGTGGCGGCAATACACATATTACCTTTGCTAATGGCAGCGATATTCAAGTAGACGGGGTCACAAACATCACCGCCGCAGACTTTGATACATACTCTTTCTAATTGCGTGACATTGGTTTAATTTTTCATGATGGAGTGATGTTGCGCCAAAAGGTGACTCCAGGATATAGAAAGAACAAGGTTTATGGCAGGCTAGGAAAAGGCTTCCTACCCTAGTGAAAAGCCTTTGCCCTAGGGTAAGGAAAGAGAATGATGTCAGAGGAAATCGGTTTCCCACATGTATTTACTATTGAAACACATCAGAAGGGACTCGCTTAGGAGTAACTGATACACAGTATTTCCAATTCTTTTTAGATTACATCCCCCTCAAAACAGCAAATCCCTCCCGCTCCACGCGGGGAGAGGAGGGATTGCCGTGTAACCTAAGACCGCTACTGAACGTAAACACCGTTTAAGCCAGCAGCCTTGCAGGCCGCAAGAAACTCCGAAGATTCACCGTTTGCGACGAAGCACGTCAGACGGTAAAGTCCGTCTAGGCCCTTCACTGTAGTTCCTCCTCGTACGAATACGGGAAGTTTTTCCAGTGCAGGTGCCGATTTTCCTGCAAATACAACGAACCAACGCCCTTGCGGAGCGAGGTTCTCTTTGGCCCAAGGGCTGAAGAGTCCGCGCGCCATTGTAGGTTTTGCAATCACCTGCCCACAGTGGGAACAGATGTTTACGTTCTGCTTCAAGTCCCAGAGCGGGGCTTTTGTGGTGGGCTGCACTTCCTTATCCAGCACCTTTTGGTATGGATTTGGGGTTGGGCTGTCGCCGTTCCAACGGAAGTTCTGCGCGGTTGCACTGATACAGAATAGGGTGATCGTAATGATCGTGAGAATAGCTCTCATAATAAGAATGAATTAAGAATGTATATAACTACGAATTTATCTTACCGAAGTAAAATCAGGGTGTAGCGTTCGAACCTGTTATTATCTTTTCAAACCATAAACTCAATAAGCAAATTGCTTTAACCATTTTGCGTAATGCGAAAATGGTTTAAACAAATGCGCAGGAGCAGACAGTAAAAAAATCTTTGGTATGTAACCTGCGATAATGACGTATCATCATCACTGCACGTTACACCGCTTCAAGATCTAGAATAACATTTTGGGGCTGACACCTAACATTTAAATTGTTAGGAGTTATTGATGTATATAAAGCATTGTAAGTTATCGAGAAATAAGCAGTTAGAGTTGATAAAATATTTCATTGCGGGTTCTACGG
>JAQXAR010000037.1 GCA_029252805.1 Rickettsiales bacterium | reverse complement strand
AGAACCCGCAATGAAATATTTTATCAACTCTAACTGCTTATTTCTCGATAACTTACAATGCTTTATATACATCAATAACTCCTAACAATTTAAATGTTAGGTGTCAGCCCCTTAATTTTTTATTATTGTCATGCCGTCTTTATGGCGGCATCCAGATTTATTCTTAAGGTTCTCGGGTTACTTCCAGGCTCCGTCATGCGACGGGGTGACACGTGTAGAGTGAACAATAAAAAAGGCCGAGGATTCCTCCCCGGCCTTTTTTTTGTTCTTAGAAGCTTACGTCTGCTTATGCAGGCGCTTCTTCTTTCGTTGTTGTGGTCGCTTCAGAACCTTCAGGCTCCTTTAGCACGTAACCACGACCCCAAACGGTTTCGATATAGTTTTCGCCACCGGAAGCGGTTTGAAGTTTCTTGCGAAGTTTGCAAACGAATACGTCAATAATCTTTAGCTCAGGCTCATCAATACCGCCGTAAAGGTGGTTGAGGAACATTTCTTTGGTCAGGGTTGAACCTTTACGCAAAGAGAGAAGTTCAATAATGCCATATTCCTTACTGGTAAGGTGTAACGGCTTATCAGCCACTTCCACGGTACGAGTATCGAGGTTAACCGATAGCTTGCCTGTGCGGATGATGGATTCTGAATGACCTTTTGAACGACGTACAATTGCTTGAATACGTGCGATCAGCTCACCTTTATTGAATGGTTTGGTCAGATAATCATCTGCGCCATAACCAAGGCCTTTAATTTTCTGACCTGGGCCAGAAAGACCTGAAAGGATCAAGATCGGTGTCGCAACTTTTGCTGCACGGAAGCGACGAAGCACTTCGTAACCGTCAATATCAGGAAGCATCAAATCAAGAATGATAATGTCATAATCGTAGATTTTACCAATCTCGAGGCCTTCTTCGCCGAGTTCGGTTGTATCGCAAATAATGCCTTCGGAAGCCAATGAGAGTTCAATCGCTTTGGCGGTGGATGGATCGTCTTCAACGAGCAATACGCGCATTGCATACCTCTTTTAAATTAGTTAATACCCAAATAGTTAACCATATTCGTTAACTTTTTACAATCCTAAACTGATTTAAGTCATCATTTCTTAATATTCACGAGCTATATTACTTGCGTTGTAGCGAATTCGCCCCACAATTGGAATATGGCTGATGGTGTTATAGTAGAAATAGAGCGGGTTCCGACGACAGAGTACCGTGGAAAGATTACGGCTGTACGTGGCTTATTGCTGCAATGTAGTGGGGTCACTTCGTTCTTGTCGATTGGCGACCGATGCGAAATTGTGCAGCGCGCCTCCCATGATCCGATTGTGTGTGAAGTAGTAGGGTTCGAGCAGGAAAGTGCCTTATTGATGCCCTTTTCTTCTTCCGATGGTGTGCGCTTAGGTTCTGCCGTGAGAGTGCTAGGCGCCAATTCAAGTATCTATCCGGATGATAGTTGGCTTGGCCGCGTAGTCGATGCGATGGGCGAGTCCGCCGATGATAAAGGCCCGTTAACGCAAGGCCAAGAAGCTTACTTGTTAAAAGCCAGCCCCCCGCAAGCGAACCGCCGTGAGCGGGTGCAGGGTAAAGTGGATCTCGGGATTCGCGCGATTAACACCTTTCTTTCCATGTGCCGTGGGCAGCGTATGGGGATTTTCGCCGGTTCGGGCGTGGGTAAATCGATCATGATGTCGATGATTGCGAAATATTCTTCTGCCGATGTGAATGTGATCGGCCTGATCGGCGAGCGTGGACGTGAGGTTCAGGAGTTTATTGAAGATAATTTGGGTGAAGAAGGTATGAAGCGCTCAGTCGTGGTCGTGGCGACTTCGGCAGATTCGGCGCTCAAACGTCGGCAGTCGGCATATGTGACGATGGCGATCGCAGAATATTTTCGCGATCAGGGCAAAGAAGTGCTCTGCATGATGGATAGTGTGACGCGTTTTGCCATGGCGCAGCGTGAGATCGGATTATCGGCGGGCGAACCCCCGACCAGTAAAGGTTACACGCCGACCGTCTTTACCGAATTACCAAAACTGCTGGAACGTGCGGGGCCGGGCGAGCCGGGACAAGGTGCGATCACGGGGTTGTTCTCGGTGCTGGTGGAAGGCGACGATACGAATGAGCCGATTTCGGATGCGGTACGCGGTATTCTCGATGGGCATATTATGCTCGATCGTAAAATTGCGCAGCGCGGACGTTTCCCGGCGATTAATATTTTGCATTCCGTCTCGCGGGCCCTGCCGCATTGTAATACGCAGGAGGAGAATGATCTGCTGATGCAGGCCCGCGCCCTCATGACGACTTACGATGATATGGCGGAGATGATTCGCCTTGGGGCCTATAAGAAGGGTAGCAATGAAGAAGTGGATCGCGCGATTCACTTTCATCCGCAATTTGAAGATTTCTTGCGTCAGGCGATTGATGAATATAGCAGCCTCGAACAAGGCTATGATGCCCTCGCGCATATTTTGCAGGGCGGTTGATAATGAAGTCCCTCTCAACCTTGATCGATCTCAAGCAGCGTGACTTGGATGAAAAACGCCGCATGTTGGTGCAGCTAGAAGAAGAGATGGATAAGCTGGAGGTGAATGCCAAGGTATTACGTGATGAATTGCAGCGCGAGGCAAATATTGCTGCCGAGCAGCCAGAGATGGCACGTTACTTTGGCGAGTTTGCCAAGGGAAATGAGATGAAGCAAGAAACCTTGCGTGAAAATAAAAAGACACTGAGTAAGCTCATCGAGGCGCAACGCGATGCAATCACCGGCGCTTTTGCCGAACTAAAACAGCTCGAGATCGCCAAAGAGATGAAAGATGAAGAAGAAGCCGCCACCCTCAAACGCAAAGAAGATGCCGAACTCGATGAGATCGGCCTGCGCGGGTTTACGGCGGATTAGCTAAGGTAGCGATTCACGCTTGACTTACTCGCCTAGATTGTATTTATTGGCTGTGAAGTATCTAGTTTAGATATTTTGGGGCTTAAGAAACCCCTACACAAAGCGGTTGTGTGACAGCAATCGTTAACTACACTGTCTCCTCGTTCCTAGGGTCGGGGTGGTGGCGTTATATAATAGGCTTACGCTGAAAGCGTCGCGGCCAACTTTGTGTGGTTTTCTTAACCCCCGGCTACCAGTGGGACTTTCCCCGCTGGCAGCTGACTCGCTTAAGTCGGGAGGATCGGGGAATAAAAGACCATGGTTAGGCAATATGGGAATACTCGTTATAACGCAAAAATAGGCTTACCCCTCCTGGCACCTAGGAGAGGGAGTTGACTTAAGCCGTAAATTGAAGCTTTGCTAAGCGGGCGTAGAGTTCGCTGGATTTTAGGAGTTCCTCGTGGGTGCCAATCGCATCGATGCGGCCTTGGTTGAGCACGATGATTCGGTCGGCGCGTTTGACGGTGGCTAGGCGGTGGGCGATGACGAGGGTGGTGCGATCTGCCATGGCCCTGTCGATGGCCTGTTGCACGAGGCGCTCATTTTCGGCATCAAGTGCGCTGGTGGCCTCATCCAACAATAAGATGCAAGGGTTACGTAACAGCGCGCGGGCGATGGCGATGCGCTGGCGCTGTCCGCCGGAAAGCCGAACGCCTTTTTCGCCGACATAGGTCGCCATGCCTTTGGGGAGTTCCTGAATGAATTCGAGCGCGGCGGCGAGTTCGGCAGCTTTTTCGATTTCGCTATCTGACGCGTCAATGCGGCCAAAACGGATATTTTCTTCGACCGTGGTGGAGAAGATGACGGCATCTTGCGGGACGAGGCCCATTTCTTGACGCAAGGCAGTGAGTTCAAGCTCGTTAATATCAATACCCTCAAGCGTGATGCTGCCCGATTGGGGTTCGTAGAAACGTTGTAGAAGTTGCAAGAGCGTCGTTTTACCTGCACCGGACGGGCCAACAATGGCGACGGTTTCGCCGGAGGTGACTTCAAAGGAGATATCGGAAAGCGAAGCCGTATCAGGGCGGGAAGGGTAATTGAAATTCACCTTATCAAAGACGATTCGCCCTTCCATCCGTTGCGGCAGCGATTTGGGATGCTCAGGCGAGGTGATCTCGGATTGCTCGTTTAACAGATCAAGCAGGCGTTCGGTGGCCCCGGCGGCGCGTTGGAGGTCGCCGATGATATCGCTAATTGCGCCCGTCGCGCCAGCTACGATAATGGCGTAGAAAACGAATGAGGAAAGCTCGCCGGAGCTGATGCGTCCGGCAAGTACGTCGCGGCCACCCATCCACAGCACGGTCATCACGGCTCCGAAAACGAGGCCGATGACGATGGCGGTGAGCCAGCCGCGCAGGCCGATGCGTTTGAGGGAGGCGTCCAGCACTTCTTGCACACGATAGGTGAAGCGTTGCTGCTGGTAGGATTCGAGCGAGAGCGACTGAATGGTGCGAATACCATGCACGGTTTCTTCGGCTTCGACATTGACATCGGCCAGGCGCGCTTGGGCCTCGCGTGACCAAAAGCGCACTTTGCGGCCAAGGGTGACGATCGGTATGATGACGGCAGGTAGCATCAGGAACACCATGCCTGTTAATTTGCCGCTGGTAATGAGTAGGAGTGTCGTACCGCCAATAATGAGCAAGCCGTTACGGATGGCGACGGATAAGGTGCCGGCAAACACGCTTTGCAGCAAGGTGGTGTCTGCGGTCATCCTTGAGAGAAGTTCGCCGGTGCGGGTGGTTTCGAAGAAGCCCATATGCATCTGCACGACTTTCGCAAAAACATCGCGACGAATATCAGCGACGAGCCTCTCGCCAATACTAGAGACGAAATAAAAACGTGCGAAAGAGGCAGCAGCGAGCAACCCAACCACACCAAGCATGATGAAATAGCCTTGATCAAGCAAAGCAGGGTCGCCGGCGCTAATACCGAAATCGACCAGATAGCGCAGGGCGGCACCCATGCCGAGCACCGCTACAGACGTGAAGATCAGCGCGATACATGCGCCGAATATTAGGCCTTTATAAGGTTTTAGATAGGGCAGGAGCTGTCGCAGGCTAGGGAGGTCCCCTTTGTCTCGGCGATGTGTGCTGCTCGAATAGAGGCTATGACTGCGTGCTTCCATGCCGCAGGGTTTAGCGCGTTACGGCGGCGATGTCACTCGCCAATAAAGTCAAAAGCGATGCTGGTAAGCTGATAGAGTTCTTGCGCGAGGTGCTCGTCTAGGCGGGTGCCATCTTTGACGAGTTCCCAGCTTTCGAGCTCTTCGCTGTAATCATAATGCAGGCCACCGCTCATCGGTGATGAAAGCCAGACTTGTTGCGAAGGCAGGTGCTTGCTGATTACATATTGCTGGCCAGAGTCCAGCTCAAGCGTGAGGATGCCCTGATTGAGATCGACATCAATCAACATATCATCGTCTTTAAGCTCAATTTCTTCGGCGAGCCTTTCTAAGAAGGCTTCAACTAATTCGTGGAATTCTGATTCATCAAACATAGGCCCATCATAATCGTATTTATTGAGGTTGAAAAGTAGAAGTTATAAAGAAGTTATAAATGCTTGTTTGGCTTGGCAAATTCCGGTAATTGCGAGGCGTGGTAAAGAAAAAAACTCCTTCACGCCGTAAACCGGCAAGCACAACGCGCAGTAGTACTGCGCGCAAACAACGCACGTCGAGTAAGCGTAAGCAGACGGTAAAGCGTTCGACAACGAGCAAACGTTTTCTTTTCTCACGTAAAATATGGACCTTGCTGGGATCGCTTGGGCTTACCTTTATTATCCTTGGATTACTGACACTCATTTGGTTTGCAAGCGAGTTGCCTGATCTGGGGCAGTTAGAGAGTTACGACAAGCCTCCCGGTATTCGCGTGTATGACACGTCGAAAAATATGATCGGTAGTTACGGTCATGTGGTGGGGAAACATGTGACCTATGATGAAATTCCCAAGCAGTTAATTGATGCGCTTTTGGCGACAGAAGATCGACGATTTTTTGAACATGGTGGAATTGACCCTTGGGGTATTTTACGTGCCATGGTACGCAATGTTGCGGCAGGTGGCGTGGTGCAGGGCGGCAGTACCATTACCCAGCAATTGGCGAAAAATACTTTCTTAACGCCAGAACGTACCTTGAAACGTAAGATTCAGGAAGTGATGTTAAGTCTCTGGATCGAAGGGCATTTCAGCAAAGAGAAGATCGTCGAAATTTACCTGAACCGAGTCTATTTGGGAGCAGGTAATTACGGAATTGATGCAGCGGCGTATCACTATTTTGATAAATCTGCGGTGGAGGTGACGCTGCAAGAGTCGGCCTTGTTGGTGGGCTTGTTAAAAGCGCCATCACGTTATGCCCCGACGCGCAATCGAGAGCTTTCTTTTAAGCGCACTAAACAAGTTATCCTGAATATGAAGGATGCAGGACTTCTCAATGACCACGCGGCCTCAGAAGCGATAGGGACGTTTGCAGAAGCGATCAATTTAAAAACAGAAAGCGGTAATGGTAGTCGTTATTTCGCCGATTGGGTGGTGGATTTAATCCCCCGGCATGTCGGGCAGGTTGATGGAGATTTGGAAGTCTATACCACGCTAGACCCTCGTTTGCAGTTAACGGCGGAAGAGACCGTGACACGCTATATAGAGGGTGAAGGCAAAGAAAAAGATGCGACCCAAGCGACCATGCTTACGATGACACCGGATGGTGCAGTGAAAGCGATGGTGGGCGGTGTTAGCTATGCGGCGAGCCAATTTAACCGTGTGACGCAAGCGAAGCGTCAGCCCGGTTCGTCGTTCAAATTATTCGTCTATTTGGCGGCATTGGAGTGGGGGTTAAGCCCTAATAGCTGGGTCGTTGACCGTCCGATAAAATATGGTAGCTGGGCGCCGAAAAACTATAATGGTCGTTACTTAGGGGACTTGCGTTTGCGTGAGGCCTTCTTCCGTTCAGTCAATACAGTGGCCGTGCAATTAGCCAAGCAAGTGGGGATTGGCTCAGTGATTAACATGGCGAAGCGCTTGGGTGTTCAGGAGCCGCTGGAGCCAAATCTATCGCTATCTCTGGGTACGAGCGAGGTCACGATGATGGAGATGGTCGGGGCGTATGCGCATCTGGCCAATGGCGGTCGCAAAATGAAGCCTTATGCGATTCGTAAAATCGTGCGCCAAAAAGATAATGAACTACTTTATGAACGTACGGGTGCAGAAGAAGAAGGCTATGCCCTTCGCGGGAATATCACACGTATGATGAATGATCTGATGACCGATACCGTTGCTTTTGGTACTGGCCGAGGCGCAAATTTTGGCCGTCCAGCAGCGGGTAAAACCGGGACGAGTCAGAACTCGCGTGATGCGTGGTTTATTGGGTTTACGCCGCAATATGTGACCGGCGCTTGGGTGGGTAACGATGATAATAGCCCAACGAAGAAAGTGACAGGCGGTGCCATGCCTGCACGGATGTGGCGTGACCTGATGAAGGTGGCACATCAAGGCAAACCGGTGATGAGTATCCCGCAGCATTTCCAGTATTTTGATGGATCGGCGATGATCGGCGATATTTATACGGCCACGGGTGAGGGGCTTCCTTGGCGCCCTGATAGTAGCGCTGCGAAACCGAATGTAGACCTTCCATGGAATAACCGACGTAATGACCGCCGCCGTGTTGAGCCCAAGGGGAACCCGCGTTATCAGTTGCATGACGGAGCCCCTGTAGAGCGCGATATCGAGTTACCAACATCGCAAAAGAGAGCACCGATCCCTCCTAAGGAAGAAGCAGGACCAAGTGATTGGATTCAGGAAAAAGTGAGAAAAGTCACCGAAGAGCGTGAATATGATTACCCTGTCGGTGGCCGTAAGAGACGTCTCGTCTTTTAATTACCAGATGCCGGGTAAAATACGGTAGCGCGTTTTCTCGACGAGGGTCTGATATTTTTTATCTTTTATGAGTAAGGCTTCTTCATAGCGAATGCGAAAGATAATCGCCGTGAGCGTGAGAAGTAGAATGCTAATATTACGTGCGGCTACTTCGATATTCGGTAAATTCAACAAGGTGAAGCACGTTAGGCTCAGAAAATAGCCTGCATAGATGGGATGCCTTATCACTTCGTAAAGGCCCGAAACTTGCACGCCGCGATTCGCCGGTACGATGCCAAAGCTGCGGTTGAGGCCGCACATGCCGACTAAGGAAATAACCATTCCGATTATCTGTAGGATGAGAATGATGAAATCGCCCGTAAAAGCTTGGTGCTGAGAAGTTAACATCAGTGGGGCAAACGTGCCTAGGGTGGCGGCGATCCAATCTTTACTTTTAAAGCTCACTTCTTTGGGGGTGCGGCGAGTCAGCAGCAACATGATAATGAGTGATTCATAGATCAGGAAAATCAGTGTGGTTGGCTCGCCTGTTTCGAATACATATTCAGCATGCACACGTGCAAAATAGAGGTAATAGCCGGACAGTAATAGGTTGATCGCCCATTCGCGCAGTAAGATCTTACGAAGGGGTGTGAGGGCCAATGTTACTCCATCATCTGCCAAGAAAGGATCGGCTTACGAGCGGCCTGTGCTTCATCTAGGCGACGCCGTGGTGTCGATTTTGGATTCTGCGTGAACGCCTCGCCTTTGCCGGCTTTGGTATCATCGGCAATCATTTTCATGATGGCGATGAAGCGATCAATCGTTTCTTTGGTTTCGCTTTCCGTTGGCTCAATCAGCATTGCGCCTTGAACCACGAGCGGGAAGAAGACCGTCATCGGGTGCATGCCATGTTCAATCAGTGTTTTGGCGATATCCATTGTGGTCACACCATCGGCTTTTTGAATTTTATCGGAGATTAGGCACTCATGCATACACATGCCGGGGAAGGGTACGTGATAGTGATCTTGCAACTGGCTGCGAACGTAATTGGCGTTTAACACGGCATCTTCAGAGGCTTGGCGGATACCGTCTTTGCCGTGTGCCATCATGTAAGAAAGTGCGCGCACGAACATGCCCATATGGCCGTGGAAGCCTTTCATGCGGCCCATGCTTAGCTCCGCTTCCATTTCGAGCGTGTAAGTATCGCCTTGCTTGAGTACGCGTGGCACTGGCAGGTAAGGTTTGAGCTCTTCCGTCACGACGATGGGGCCACTACCTGGGCCGCCGCCGCCATGCGGAGTTGAGAAGGTTTTATGCAAGTTGATATGCATGACATCCACGCCGAAATCAGCGGGACGGACACGACCGGCAATGGCGTTGAAGTTTGCACCATCGCAATAGAAATAGCCGCCGGCTGCGTGTAGCATATCAGCGATTTTCTTTACGTTAGGATCGAATAATCCGCAGGTGTTGGGGTTGGTTAGCATGAAGCCAGCGACATCGTCATTAAGTGCCGCTTCGAATGCTTCCATATCGACAAAACCTTCATTCGTTGAAGGTAAGGTGACGATTTTGAATCCACACATAGCAGCGGTCGAAGGATTAGTACCATGCGCGCTATCAGGAACGAGGACGGTTTTGCGGTTTTCGCCGCGCATTTCCAATGCTTTGCGGATGACCATCATGCCCGCCATTTCGCCTTGTGCGCCCGCCGCAGGGCAGAGCGATACGCCCGGTAGGCCGGTCAGTTCAGAGAGCCAATGTTGGAGTGTATACATTAGTTCCAATGCGCCTTGAGTGGTGCGTTCATCTTGCAACGGGTGCAAGTTTGCGAGACCGGGGAGGCGTGCCATTTTCTCGTTCAGACGAGGGTTGTGTTTCATCGTGCATGAGCCTAGCGGATAGAAGCCAGAGTCGATGCTGAAATTCTGCTGGGAGTAGCGAACAAAGTGACGAACGGCTTGCGGCTCGCTCACTTGCGGCAGGCCGATTTCCGTACGCGCGGTTTGGCCGGTGCGTAGCTTCGTGCCTTTTGGTTTTGGTAGATCTACACCGCAGCGGCCTTCGCGGCTTCGTTCAATCAGTAGCGGCTCTTCAAAGTTCAGGCCGTGGCTACGGTCTACGAGAGGGTCTTGTTTTGCAAATGCGGTCACGTTCGATTCTTTCTTTAATGCAGCAGTCATTATAGCACCTCTTTCAACGCCGTGATGAGGGCGTCCATATCGGACTCGGTCGTCATTTCAGTGGCCGCAAATAGCATGCGGTTGCCATTAAGGGCTAAGCCCGGAGTAATGCCTTTATCGTAAAGTGCATCCGAGATTTTAGCGGCATCATCTGGCAGCACTGCAACGAATTCGTTGAAGAAACTTTCATTCTCGATGGTCACGCCAACGGTCTCTAGCTTATCGGCTAAAGTGCAGGCAGCTTCATGGTTTAGAAGGGCGAGTTGTTTAAATCCGTGTTCACCCAGCAAGCTCATGTGAACCGTAAAGGCTGTCGCGCAGAGACCAACATTGGTACAGATGTTTGAGGTCGCTTTCGCACGGCGAATATGTTGCTCGCGTGTGTTGAGCGTGAGCACAAAACTACGTCGACCCTCCATATCAGTAGTGACGCCACACAGACGTCCTGGCATTTGACGAACATCTTTCATCGAGCACGCGAAGAAGCCAACATGAGGGCCGCCATATTGCATCGGAACGCCAATACTTTGGCCTTCACCGGCGACGATATCCGCTTCTTTTGGCGCTGCGAGTAGGCCTAGAGAAACGATTTCGGTCACCGCAACGATCAGCTTTGCGCCGACCGCATCGCACTGCTTGCGATACTCTGCTAGCGAGTGAACTGTGCCGTTAAAGTCAGGCGTTTGAACGATCAGGCAAGCTGAGTTTTTATCCAACGGGCTGTCATTTACTTCGCCGCCCATGGTGTCCATGTAAGTGGCTAGCGTATCGCGGTAATCGGGGTGGAGTGGGGTGGCGATATGCACATTGTCGCGCTTGGTGATACGACGTGCCATGAGTGCAGCTTCGGCCACTGACGTTGCGCCATCATACATAGAGGCATTGGCTACTTCTTGTCCCGTAAGCGCGCAGAGCATGCTTTGGAATTCGAAGATAACGCCGAGCGTGCCTTGCGAAATTTCCGGCTGGTAAGGGGTGTAAGCGGTGAGAAATTCCGAACGTTGGATCATGTGATCGACCGTTGCAGGAACATGGTGATAATAGCAGCCTGCACCGAGGAAGAACGGATTATCATTGGCCGGTCTGTTTTTTGCCACCATCTTTGTGATATCGCTCTCAACCAAATATTCTGGTTGAGTGTCAGGCAAATCCATTGTCACTTTCAGGCGGCTTTCTTCTGCCACGTGATGGAATAAATCATCAACACTATTCGCGCCGATAGATTTCAACATTTCTTGCCGTTCTTGTGCAGTATGGGGTAAAAAACGCATAGGTTTCTCTATTCTCTTATTCGTTTATTATTTAGTCTTCGAGTTGCGCGGCGTAAGTGGTCGCATCCATGAGGTCTTCTAATTCAGCGGCGTTGCTCACTTTTAACTTCACCAACCAACCGCCTTCAAAAGGGGCGTCATTTACGGTTTGTGGAGAGTCGCCAAGGGCTTCATTCACCGCAACGACTTCGCCGCTGATTGGCGCAAACACATCGCTCGCTGTTTTGAAGGATTCAACGACGGCCATATCGGCACCGCGTTCGAAGTTTGTGCCAACACCTGGCAATTCAACGAAGACGAGTTCGCCGAGCGCTTGTTGCGCGTAATCGTCGATACCGATGACGACTGTATCGCCATCAACGCGAATCCACTCATGGTCTTTTGTGTATTTTAGGTCACCTGGAATGTTATGATCTGACATGGTTTATTCTCCCTGAATTAAGCCGCTTTGCTTTGTTTTTTCGTTTTAGTATTGGCTTGGATGAAGGTTAATCCTGTCACCTCTGCCGCTAATTTTTTACCGCGTACTTCGACGAAGACTTTGCTGCCTTCATCTGCGTAAGCTGCGGGTAGGTAGCCTTGGCCAATCGCTGCATTCAACGTAGGCGAGAAGCCGCCGCTGGTGAGCGTGCCGATAGATTCACCTGCTTCGTTTACGATTGGCGTATTCTCACGCGCGACACCGCGATCGAGCAATTTAATGCCGACACGTTTAGTTGCAGGGCCATTTTCACGATCGGCGAGAATGCGCTCGGCACCCATGAAGATGTCATTCTTTTTGCTGACAACCCAGCCGAGACTTGATTGAATCGGCGAAGTCTCTTCATCCAGATCATGGCCGTAAAGCGGGTAACCCATCTCTAGGCGAAGGGTGTCACGTGCGCCGAGGCCAGCGGGTTCTACTTCATCATGTGCGGCGAGTGCGTTCCAAAAGTCTGCGGCTTTATCGCCTTCAATGCTGATTTCAAAACCATCTTCACCGGTATAGCCCAAACGGCTGATGAAGATTTCAGTGCCATCGTTAAGATGAACGGTTTGAATCGTCATGTACCCTTGCTCGGTTAGTGGCTCTTTTACATGCTGCGATAGGATCACCTCCGCTTTAGGGCCTTGCACGGCGATAAGCGCACGGCTTGGCAGCATCGTGAGCGTCAACGTATCGGGCATATGTTTTTCCATCCATGCAGCGTCAATTTCTTTACGAGAAGCATTGAACACGATGAAGAATTTATCCTCAGATAAGCGTGTGATGATTAGATCATCAATCACGCCGCCTTTATCATTGGGAAGAACGGTATATTTAGCATTGCCATGAGGCGTTTTCATAAACGGGGAAGGGGTGATGAAGCTTAAAAACTCTGCCGCACCTTCGCCTTCAAGGTAAGCTTGGCCCATGTGGGACACATCAAACATGCCTACATTTTCGCGAACCCAAAGATGTTCTTTCGCTAAACCCATTGGATATTGTACCGGCATCGCATAACCGGCGAACTCAACCATCTTACCTTGCATGGCAATATGGGCATCATATAAAGGTGTTTTTTTCGCGTTTTCCATCGGGTCCCTCTCGTTTAGCGCCTGTTAAAGCTGAGCCAATATAACGGCTGTCTTTGTATCGTCAATCAAAGTCGGATTAAAATTTGGTAAGTGATGTGGGGCAGGAGGAAGGGGAATGTTATTTACATAAAATTATTGTTCAATTGGAATAAATGGTAATTAATTTTGTATAACCTTAGTTATCCACAGATTTATGGTGATATGTGGATAACTACACGTTTTTCTAAACCAAAATTAATACTTCTGGGGCAATAAGGCCGTCCTTTAAATGAATAAGCAATCGGAAGAAATAATGAACGCCAGAAAGAAACTCGAAAACGCGCATATCTTAATTGTAGATGGTGATCGTCATATGTTGATCCTCCTGAAGGATATTCTATTTAAAATGGGTTTTGCAAATATCACGGCAGTTCGTAAAAGTTGCGAAGCGCTGCAGGTTTTTCAGGAAAAGGAAGTCAATATTCTGCTGGCAGAGTGGAATACTCGTCCGTTGGATGGGGTGAGGCTGGTGCAAGAGATTCGTCGTAACGAGCTGGCGAAGGTCGCTCTCGTGCCAACGATTCTGATGTCAGAAAATAGTACCGAAGAAGCGGTGAAATATGCTCGTGATTGTGGCGTAACGGAGTTTTTGGCAAAGCCTTACACCGTTCGTTCTCTCTATAATAGAATGGAGCATATTATCGATTTCCCTAGAGAGTTTATTGTGTCAGATGAATATATCGGACCTGACCGCCGACGAGGTAAACGAAAAGAAGACTACGTTCAGCAGCATGAGGAACGCCGGAAGGTGGTGCCCACGGAGTATGGTTTATCGTCTAAAATAAAGCGTAGGTATAAATCGCCGGTTAAAATAATGGCGGGGAAGGCCTTGAGAAGGAAAATGCAACTTCCAAGAAGTTTGCGCGAAGTGATTGTGCCCGAAATATTAGCTGAAGCACAGCAGGCAATCGATGCCATGAGGGGGGAGTCATTGCAATGGATTGCCGAGGATATAAAAAAGATAAATCGATTGCTCTATAAACTGACGAAGGGTGAGGAGCCGAAAGCGGCCAGCTTAATGCAGCGGCAATTACTAAAGCTTAAGTCTCATGCCGGAACCTTTGATTATCATCATATTGAAGAAGTGGCAGAGAATCTCTTTCAGTTTTTGACGGTGTCATTTATTTTCGGGAGCGCAAGACATCATATAGCGGTGCAAAAACATGTTGAAGTCTTGCAGGTAATGCTGGCTAAGTGTGCGCATGAGTCGGATGATGTCTGGGCTAATCGTCTGATAAGTGGGTTAGACGAGCTGGTGGAAAGCATCCAATATCATGGCTTGTCTAGGGGGCGAGAGGAATATGTCGTCAGAATGCGAGTGTGACACGTCTCTTTAAAGAGTCCTAAAGCAACAATGGCGCGCCCAGCAGGATTCGAACCTGCGACCTACGGCTTAGAAGGCAGTTGCTCTATCCAGCTGAGCTATGGGCGCGCACTACTTACTTATATGCAGGGTTCGTGCCTCTTGTGCAAGCGTCTGATATGTAGCATATGTAATCTATGCCTCTTATTGCTCTGATTGTTGGGATTCTGCTTGTTTTTGTGATTCATCGTTTGGTGGTGGGCTCGAATAAAGGAAGTTCGCTTGCGCGGTGGATTTTGGGTGGCGGCATGATTGTGACGTTGTTCTTAGCCTCACGCGTGTTTGGTGGGCGGATTCTATATGCTTTTATTCCGGCGATTCAGGCGTGGATGGTGGGAGGCGGTAAAGGTAAGGCGAGGACGGAAACGCACGCTTCGACCCTTGCAAAAACGGGTATGTCACGCGAAGAAGCGGCGTTGATCCTAGGTGTGGAGGCGGGCGCTTCAGAGGCTCAGGTCAAAGCGGCTTATAAGAAGTTGATGAAGAAGCTGCACCCTGATCAAGGCGGCAATGACTATCTCGCGAGTAAGCTTAATGCGGCCAAAGACACATTAATGGGCTAAAAACCGCGATTCAGCGGTTGACACCTTCCCGTCATCCTCTATCTCTGTACAACATTTTTTAAATACCGCCGGAAAGGGCCTAGCCATGCAAGTTAAAGAACTTAAAAACGAGAAGCTTGAACGCGAATATTCAGTGACGATCACTGCTAAAGATATCGAAGCGAAAGTTGATGAGCAATTGTTAGTGGTTGGCCAACAGGCGAAAATCCCTGGTTTCCGCCCTGGTAAGATCCCTGCGAAAGTATTGAAGCAGCGTTATGGTAAGTCTGTCATGGGCGAAGTTTTGGAAAAAACCGTTCAAGAAAAAACGGGCGAAGTATTGAAAGAAAAAGACGAGCGCCCTGCAATGCGTCCGAAAGTTGAGATTGTAAGTTTCGACGAAGGTAAAGACCTCGAATTCACGATCGCTTATGAAGTACTTCCAGATGTGCCGAAGGTGGATCTGTCGAAAGTCTCTCTAGAGAAACTCACTTACGAGCTGCCTGAATCTGATGTTCAGGAAGGTCTAGACCGTTTGGCTGGACACCGTAAGAGCTATAATAAGAAGCCTGATGCGACCAAAGCCAAAAATGGCGACGCAGTGCTTATCGACTTTAAGGGCTTTGTCGGTGATGAAGCATTCCAAGGCGGTGAGGCTAAAGGTCACACACTTGAGCTTGGCGCTGGTCAATTCATTCCTGGTTTTGAAGAGCAACTCATTGGTGCTAAAGCCGGTGACGATTTGAAGGTGAATGTTAAGTTCCCAGATGAGTATCACTCTGAAGACCTCAAAGGCAAAGATGCCGTCTTCGAAGTTCAGGTGCATGAAGTGCTTGGTGCGGAAGCGGTGAAGATTGACGATGAGTTCGCTAAAGAGATGGGCATGGAAAGCCTTGATAAGCTTAAAGAAGCGATCAAAGGTCAAATGAGCAAAGATTATGACAATGTGTCTCGCACGAAATTGAAGAAAGCGCTTTTTGATGCGCTAGACCCTGTATGCAAATTTGAAGCGCCGAAAAGCATGGTTGATGCTGAGTTTGAAGCGATTTGGTCTCGTATTGAAGAAGCGAAGAATCAAGGTGATGAGGCATTCCTCGATAAGCCAGAGAAAGAACTTCGTGCTGAATATGAAGAGATTGCCGAGCGTCGTGTGCGTTTAGGTCTCTACCTATCTGACATTGGTCGTCAGAATGATCTGCAAGTAACTCAAGAAGAGTTAAGCGGTGCGATTATGGAGCATGCGCGTCAATTCCAAGGTCAAGAACAGATGGTTTTTGAGTATTATCAGAAGAATCCTGAAAATATGGAAGAGCTTCGCGGTCCGATCATTGAAGATAAAGCCGTTGATTTCATTCTCGATAAAGTAAAAGTCACTGATAAGAAGGTTTCTATCGAAGATCTTATTAAGGATGATGAAGAAGAGGGTGCGAAGGCAAAAAAGAAGCCGGCAGCTAAAAAATCGACGGATAAGAAGGAAACTGCGGCGAAAAAGAAACCCGCTGCTAAAACAAAAACTGCCTCTAAGAAAAAATCGGCATAATTAGTAGTTTCTTAAACATTAGGGCGCTAGCTTAAGCTTATAAGAGAAACATAAGGGAGTTGTCATGCAACATCTGGACGATACTGAAGCAAGTGGCCTAGTGCCAATGGTAGTTGAACAAAGCGCGCGAGGTGAGCGTAGCTTTGATATTTACTCTCGTCTCTTGCGTGAGCGTATTATCTTTTTAACCGGTCAGGTGGAAGACCATATGGCTTCCGTCATTGTGGCGCAGCTTCTATTCTTGGAATCTGAGAATCCGGATAAGCCGATCTCTATGTATATCAACTCGCCCGGCGGCGTGGTGACTGCGGGTATGTCTATCTATGATACCATGCAGTATATCAAACCTGAAATTCACACTTTATGTGTAGGGCAAGCGTGCTCTATGGGTTCGCTGCTTCTAACGGCAGGTGATAAGCGTTACATCACCCCGAATGCGCGTGTGATGATTCACCAGCCTTCTGGCGGTGCAAGCGGTCAAGCAACGGATATCGAAATTCATACCAAAGAGATTCTCGATCTCAAAAAGCGTCTGAATAATGTGTATGTGAAGCATACCGGACAGAAGCTTGCTGTGATCGAAAAAGCGATGGAACGCGATAACTTTATGTCTGCTGAAAAAGCCAAAGAATTTGGCTTGGTAGATGAGATCGTTGAGCAGCGCGGCGATGTTGCTGAATAAGTAGTAAGTATAAGCTTTGAAAGGCTAGGCCATGACTAAAGGCGGAAAAGATTCGAAAAATACACGTTACTGCTCTTTCTGTGCAAAGAGCGAACATGAAGTGCGCAAGCTTATTGCTGGCCCAACGGTGTTTATTTGTGATGAGTGCGTAGAGCTTTGTATGGATATCATCAAGGCGGCTGATAAGGGTGGTCCAGCGGCTGCTTCAAGCGAGAGCTTGTCGACTCCGGCGGAGCTTCGTAAGTTCCTCGATGATTATGTGATTGGTCAGGCCGATGCGAAGAAGATTCTCGCGGTGGCTGTTTACAATCACTATAAGCGTATGGAAGCGGCTGATAAAGGCACTGACATTGAGCTTGCGAAATCGAATATCTTGATCATGGGCCCAACGGGTTGTGGTAAGACACTCCTCGCGCAAACTCTCGCGCGTATTTTGGATGTTCCGTTTACAATGGCCGATGCGACCACGCTTACCGAAGCGGGTTATGTGGGTGAAGATGTCGAAAATATCATCCTACGTTTGCTGCAATCTGCGGATTACAATGTAGAGCGTGCGCAACGTGGTATTGTTTATATTGATGAGGTAGATAAAATCTCTCGTAAGTCTGATAACCCATCTATCACACGTGATGTTTCGGGTGAGGGCGTACAGCAAGCCTTGTTGAAAATTATGGAAGGCACGGTTGCCTCTGTTCCGCCGCAAGGTGGGCGTAAGCATCCACAGCAAGAATTTTTGCAAGTGGATACGGCGAATATCCTCTTTATTTGTGGCGGTGCATTTGCCGGCATTGAGAAGGTGATTGCTCAGCGTGGCAAAGGGTCTGCAATCGGCTTTGGTGCTGACGTGAAGAATGAAGAGAAAACGGAAGTGGGCGAAGCATTGAAGAGCCTGCAGCCTGAAGATCTCGTGAAATATGGTTTGATCCCAGAATTTGTAGGGCGTTTGCCAGTGATTGCGACGCTAGAGAATCTCGATGAAGATGCGCTAGTCACCATCCTGACGGAGCCGAAAAACGCGCTTATCAAGCAATATAAGAAGTTGTTTGATATGGAAGGCGTTGAGCTTACGATTGATGAAGGCGCGCTCAAAGAAATCGCCAAGAAAGCGATTGAGCGCAAGACAGGTGCTCGTGGCTTACGTGCCATTATCGAGGAGCTATTGCTTGAATTGATGTATGACATTCCATCTGCCAAAGATGTTAAAGAAGTTGTCATCAATGCGAAAGTAGTGTTAGGCGATGCGAAGCCGAAGATTGTTAAGGGCGCGAAGAAAAAGGCCAGCTAAACTGTAACTCTCTCGAAAACGAGGGGCTAGTGTTTGGTTGTGCTGGATACTCGCCTTCGCGGGTATTTTGAGAGATGGTTTTTTGCCGTTAAGCGTAAAAGTATTGGTTCCCTCATCAATTTTTAACTCTTTTCTGTCATAAATAGGGTTAATCTTAGGGCTTCAGGTGGGTTTTTCTGCGCAGAGACTAGAAATTTACGCAATCGTGCCTATATTAAGTACATAACAAATTAAAGGCTTCTGCTATGGCGGTGTATCCGGTTCTTCCTCTTCGTGACATTGTGGTGTTTCCTGGCATGATTGTGCCACTCTTTGTGGGGCGTGAAAAATCTGTCAAAGCGCTTGAGCAAGTGGTTGGCAAAGAGTCAAAGATTCTACTCCTCAGCCAAAAAGAGGCGGGCGAGGATGATCCAAATCCGGATAACCTGTTTGAAGTAGGAACGCTGGCGACGGTATTGCAGTTGCTGCGCCTGCCAGATGGTACGGTGAAAGTCTTGGTCGAAGGTTCGGCGCGTGCGAAAGTTACCCGCTTTGTGACGAATGAAGATTTTGTCGAAGTGGAAGCGGCACAACTCGAAGATGAGATGAAAGATCCATCCGAAGCGGAAGCCATGGCGCGCACCGCGAAGAGCCATTTTGATCAATATATCAAATTGAATAAAAAGATCCCGTCGGAGATTCTCGGCACGGTGAATCAGATTGATAATCCAAGCCGTTTGGCCGATACGCTGGCCTCACATCTCGCGATTAAGATTGCGCAGAAGCAGGAGCTACTGGAGATTATCGGTATTGCTGAGCGTTTGGAGAAAATCTATTCCCTTATGGAATCTGAAATTTCGGTGTTGAATACGGAAAAACGTATCCGTTCACGCGTCAAGCGTCAGATGGAGAAAACCCAACGCGAATATTATCTGAATGAGCAAATGAAGGCGATTCAGAAAGAACTTGGCGATGCTGATGGTGAAGGCAAGGGCGAGATCGCAGAGCTTCAAGAGAAGCTTGAAAAACTCAAACTCTCGGAAGAAGCGAAAGATAAGTGCTTTTCGGAATTGAAGAAGCTTAAAAATATGAGCCCGATGTCGGCAGAAGCTTCGGTTATCCGTAATTATCTGGAATGGATGCTTGATATTCCATGGAAGAAAAATAGCCGCGTTTTACGCGATATTAACAAGGCAGAAGCCGTACTGGATGCGGATCACTTCGGTTTGGAAAAAGTCAAAGAACGTATCGTTGAATATTTAGCGGTACAGGCGCGTATGAAGCAAATCAAAGGTCCTGTGCTTTGTTTGGTAGGTCCTCCAGGCGTGGGTAAAACCTCACTTGCGCGTTCGATTGCGAAGGCGACAGGTCGTAACTTTGTCAAAATTTCGCTCGGTGGCGTGCGTGACGAGGCGGAAATCCGTGGTCATCGCCGTACGTATATTGGTTCGATGCCAGGTAAAATCATCCAATCGATGAAAAAGGCGAAAACGTCAAACCCGCTCTTCCTTTTGGATGAGATTGATAAGATGGGCAATGATTTCCGTGGTGACCCTGCGGCGGCACTTCTCGAAGTGCTAGATCCTGAGCAAAATGCGAATTTCGGCGATCACTATCTAGAAGTAGATTATGATCTATCAAGTGTGATGTTCTTTGCGACGTCAAATTCGATGAACATGCCACGCCCTTTGCTTGACCGTATGGAGATCATTCATCTCTCGGGTTATACCGAAGATGAGAAGGTCGGAATTGCGACGCAGCATCTAATTACCAAGCAAATCAAAGCGCATGGTTTGAAGACCAAAGAATGGTCGATCAACGAAGAAGCCTTACGCGAAGTGATCCGCTATTACACGCGCGAAGCGGGGGTGCGTGGTTTAGAGCGTATGCTGGCGAAACTGGCGCGTAAAGCGGTGAAACAGATTCTGCAAGGCCAGTGTGAGTCGGTTGCAGTGACGTCGAAGAATTTGAAAGAGTATGCCGGTATCAAGAAGTACAGTTACGGCGAAGCGGAAAAAGAAAACCTTGTAGGCATGACAACCGGCCTCGCTTATACGGAAGTCGGCGGTGATCTGTTGATTATCGAATCGGTTGCGGTTGGCGGTAAAGGCAAAGTGAGCATTACCGGTAAATTGGGCGATGTGATGCAGGAATCGGCGCAAGCAGCGCTGAGCTATGTGCGTTCACGCGCGATCGAGTTCGGCATTGATCCGCGCCACATGCAGCGTAAAGATATGCATATTCACGTGCCAGATGGCGCGACTCCGAAGGATGGCCCAAGTGCGGGTATTGCGATGACAACAACGATTGTGTCGGTCTTTACCGGCATTCCGGTGGATCGCACCGTGGCGATGACAGGGGAGGTGACCTTGCGTGGCCGTGTGATGCCGATTGGTGGGTTGAAAGAGAAGCTTCTGGCCGCATTACGAGGCGGCATTAAAACCGTGCTTATCCCGATTGATAATGAGAAAGATTTGGAAGAGATTCCAGAAAATGTCAAAGAGGGCCTGAAGATTATTCCGGTCTCTACGGTCGATGAAGTGTTGAAAATTGCGCTAACGGAGCCCCTCAAGCCGATCGAGTGGACCGAAGCCATGGAACAAGATTTCATGAAAATGCCCGATGATTCAGGCGATGGAAGCGTAGTTAAGCACTAGGGCTTAATGTTGTATGCCACCTGTGTTAATTGCATAGTTGTCTGCTTTAATTACACTTTGTACCGCTAGGGCTTCTACATCAACTTTTGTTCCAGATGGTGGTTCCAGCTCCATAATCGCGGCTTTAGCACCTGCTGCTGCTTTAGCAATGGTGGCATGGATGCTTGCAAACTCTATCGGTGCGTCTGCACCAGGTTTTGTGTTATGAGCGGTTTGATTCTTGATTGCTAGTTTTTCAAGAGGAGACACTCCGTCTTTATCAGCCCAATCTATTTTACTTCCGTTAAGAGCCTGGTAAACATCTTTCTCAAACTCTACTAAACCCCCGTCTCCAGCTTCGTATTCTGCAGCGGTTTCGTCAAAACGCCTCATATTAGCATTTGAGAAATGTTTTGGATTGTTGACCATGGTATTTCTGATCCTATCCAAGGTTACTTCACGAGTTGCACGGTCGTTTATGATTTTAGTAATATCTATATGCGCTTGTTCTTCAGGGCTTATGCTTGGCGTTATTGGCTTTAGTGTAGAAATTTTTTCAAGCTGAGGAGCTTCTTTGACTGCCTCGCGTGCTTTAACATTGTTAACAGTTTCAATACTTGCAGCATAAGAGGCCACTACTTTACCATCGACTTTAATTTCGAAATTCTTACCGGAGTATTCTTCGGCTTGTGCGATATAGTTGGGATCGCAGTTGCACATTTTCTTATAGCCTTCTTCGCCGAGTAAGTGCATCATTTCGAGTGCATTGGTCACGACAAGTGAGGTGCCATCACCTTTGTCAATCGTAACCGTTTTCCCATCTAGATCTTTATGGTCTTTATTTAGTCGGGCATGGTAATCTTCATTGAAGTGAGGATCTTTTGTCTTGGCGGCTTCTCCAGTCTTTTGGGCATCAGACCCTGTTGTGTTCGTGTTTGCTTCTTGTTCTGCTGTTTTTGCTGCTTGTGCCTCTGGAGTGAGAGTGCTGAGATCGACTGGTTTCGCTTCTTCAACCTCTCCAGTTGGAGTGGTCGCGCCCTTTTTCGGATCAGCTGCTGCAGTTTTTTGTGTCGTTTCAACTTCGGGAGCAGATTCTGGAATTGGTTCGATCACAAGATTGGCTCTAGCGGTTTTCTTTTCTTGTAGGTAATCTTGTTGATTTTGACGATACGTAGTAGCATCTCGTCCTATATACTGGTCTTCATAATAGGCATCTTTGAACGCATGCATCACCGCTTCTTTATTATCTATGAATCTGAAGTCTCTCATAAGATACGCTAGGTCATCCGTATAGGCTTCTGCGCGGTTTTCAAATAGCCATGCCTTACCTAGCCCTGCATCTTTTGCATATTTCATCACTGCTTCAAGCTCTTTGCGCTGCGCTTCAGCGGGTCTTCGCATTAGTTCAGTCGCCATTTTTTCTCTTTCGGCCTTGTGAACTTCTGAGTCTATGTCTTGTGTTGGGTCTATGCCCTGTGATTGCTGTTTCAGAAATGCGTAGGCTTCCACTGCAGCAGCGTAATGGTGCGCAGCTGAAGCTTGTAGGTTGTCGCCCCCTCCACGTAACCCAGATTGAACACGTTTGTATTCATCACGGTGATCGATATTCGATGCTACTGTAAGGAGGCGGCCGTCTTCGGATAAGGCCTTTACCGGATTAAAGAATTGTGGTGCTTTAGTCATAATTTTGCTCTCAAGCGGCTTTCAATTTGTATTTCTAACTACATTCATACTACTCCTCGAATGTTTCAGTTTTGTTAAGGTTGGACATTTTTCTGCAAAAACTCTCCTTTTAGTTGTGGGGATAGGGAGTTATTCTCCATTTAATGACCTGAAAAGGCCCTAAACTGCCATTTTAGCTCATTTTACCCTTTACATGATGGCTCTTTGGTGCTTTCATCCGCTCCAGAGGCGATAATGCAAGGCTCACAGCGGGTCTTGGCAGTTATTTAGCCCGTTTTAATAGTAAAATACACAATATATAGGGAGTGTAATTATGAACAAAAATGAACTTATCTCAGCCGTGGCAGCACAGTCTGATCTGACTAAAGCAAAATCAACTGAAGCGGTTGATGCTGTATTTGAAGCGATCACGGGTGCTATGGCTTCGGGCGATGAAGTACGTCTCGTAGGTTTCGGTACTTTCACTGTCGTACACCGTAAAGCAACAACGGGCCGTAACCCACGTAACGGTGAAGTGATCCAAATCGCTGCTTCTAACCAGCCTAAATTCCGTCCAGGTAAGGCTTTGAAAGAAGTTGTGAACAAAGATAAGAAAAAAGCTGCATAATTAAGCGTTTTACTTAAAAGAACAAACGGCGTTGCCTCAGTGGCGACGCCGTTTTTCGTTTAGCAGCGTTTTATCGTGCAAAAGCGCTTGCCAAGCGTGAAATCAGAGGCTAAACAACGCACCTACTTACTATGGTAAGGGTGATTAGCTCAGCTGGTAGAGCAATTCGTTTACACCGAATAGGTCGGCGGTTCGACCCCGTCATCACCCACCATTTAAGTAGATTAAATGCTTGCTTTTAGTTCATCTAAATCTTACAAGCATAAATGAAGCTGCGGGGGTGTAGCTCAGTTGGTTAGAGCGTCGCCCTGTCACGGCGAAGGCCGCGAGTTCGAGTCTCGTCACTCCCGCCACTTCATCTTTCCAGTGGTGATATTTTATAATGCTAAAGTGAGGGGCCGCCGCCACTTTTTGCCTTTTCTCTAAACTGATCTAAAATTTCTGCTTTCGCATCTGGGGCGCCATATACATCATGATTGGGAATTTCTTCAATTGTAGCCAAAGCCTCTTTAAACGTTATTCCTTTGGTGGCAATTTCTGCTCCGATTTGCTCCATTATCTTGTGCGTTGTGGGTTCATTCGTTCCCACGTTACGAGCGATAGTGCCAAGCTGACTTAACTGCTTTACTAAGTTTAATAGATCTTTATCAGGGAGTTCGTTTGTGGCAGTAACGGTGCTTTCCTTAAGATGAAAGAATTCACCTATTAAAACTGCTTCCGCATGGTGTTTTATATCATCCTGAATTTTCTGAGCTTCTGTACGTTTGGGGATTTTTTTTTCTTTTGCAGCAGCGTCTGCTGCAACTGCGTCTGTTTCGACTATCTCAGGTGTAGCTGTGCTGGCTTCGACTTCATTCGCTTTAACCGTGTTTGCTGTAATTTCTGCAGGAGGAGAGAATATCGCGTTAAACTCTTGGTAATTCATAACCATGTTATGTTTTCCTTTTTAGTTGTATCTTGCTAAGATTATTATAAATAGTTTAAAATGAAGTTAATTTAACTCTTTGTCTTATTTTATGTAGATAAAGTATTATACTGCTTGCCAGTAACGCCTACGCTTGCTAATTCTCATATCCAGCCGATAAGCGGGTGTAGTTCAATGGTAGAACATTAGCCTTCCAAGCTAAATACGCGGGTTCGATTCCCGCCACCCGCTCCAAATTTCACGAGGATTAGTAATCATGAGCGAACCGTATATCATCAAAGGTAATACAGGCGATTGGGAAGTGGTTCTCGGCCTTGAAGTGCACGCGCAAATCGCGACGAAAGCCAAGTTATTCTCGGGTTCGGCCACTGAATTTGGCGCGGAGCCTAACACACAAGTGAGCTTCGTTGATGCGGCGATGCCAGGCATGTTGCCTGTGATTAATGATGTGGCAGTCGAGCAAGCTGTTCGCACGGGCCTTGGGCTGAAAGCACAAATCAATAACCGTTCGGTGTTTGATCGTAAGAATTATTTCTATGCAGATCTGCCGCAAGGCTACCAAATCTCGCAATTCCTTGATCCAATCGTGGGCGAAGGGGTCTTGCTGCTCGATATGCCAGATGGCACGATCCGCGAAATCGGTATTACCCGCCTGCATATGGAACAAGATGCCGGGAAATCGATGCACGAGCATTCGCCGGATAGCACGTTCATTGACCTTAACCGTTCGGGCGTTGCCTTGATGGAGATTGTTTCTGAGCCTGATATGCGCACGCCTGAAGAAGCGGCGCTTTATATGAAAAAGCTGCGTTCTATCGTGCGTTATCTCGGTACGTGTGATGGTGATATGGAAAAAGGTTCCATGCGTTGCGATGCGAATGTATCCGTGCGTAAAGTGGGCGAGACTGAGCTTGGTACCCGTTGTGAAATTAAGAACCTGAACTCCATGCGTTTCTTGCAAAAGGCGATTGAGTTTGAAGCGAATCGTCAGGTGGAGATTTTGGAAGCGGGCGGCGAGATTGACCAACAAACGCGCCTCTATGATTCCGCCAAGAACGAAACACGTAGTATGCGCAGCAAAGCCGATGCGCATGATTATCGCTATTTCCCGGACCCTGATTTGCTACCACTCGAATTTTCAGATGAGTATGTCGAGAAAATTCGTGCGACTTTGCCAGAGCTTCCGGATGATAAAAAACAACGCTACATCACCGATATGGGGCTAAAGCCTTACGATGCATCGGTGCTTGTATCGGATAAAGCCTCGGCGGAGTATTTTGAGCAAGTGGCCAATGATAATAACGCCAAGCTTGCGGCGAATTGGATGACAGGCGAACTTTTCGCGCGCCTCAATAAGCTGGAAAAAGACATTGAAGATTCTCCTGTTTCGCCACAAGCCTTTGGTGGTTTGCTGGCGCTTATGGAAGATAATACCATCTCTGGTAAGATCGCCAAAGACGTGCTCGATAAAATGTTTGAAACGGGCGCAGATGCGGCGACGATCGTCGAAGAAGAAGGTCTACGCCAAGTGACCGATACGGGCGCGATTGAAGCGATGATTGATGAAGTGCTGGCGGCCAATGCCGATAAAGTAGCAGCTTATAAAGGCGGTCAAGACAAGCTATTCGGATTCTTCGTCGGCCAAGTGATGAAAGCCAGCCAAGGCAAAGCGAATCCGCAGGCGGTGAATGAAGTGCTTAAGGCAAAACTTTCTTAACCGAAATACCCGCGTAGGCGGGTATCCAGTGAGAATATGAAACAACCTGCTATTTATATCTTAGCGAGTGAGCGCAACGGCACGTTATATATTGGTATGACGACGAATTTAATTCGTCGGGTTTATGAGCATCGTACGGATGTCATGGAAGGTTTCTCCCGCAAATACCAAACTAAAGCGCTGGTTTACTACGAACTGCATGAATGTATTGAGGATGCTACATTATACACCTCTAATATTACCGTTTGATGACAATTCTGCCTCTTGAAATCCCACTTAACTGCACCATATCCTCTGTAGGTAAATAATATCGCCATTGCTGCGTCGCTAACGCTTCTTGTAATGACGGGTAATGGGAGTAAGAAAATGGCCGAAGCTAAAACGAAGAAAAAGACTGAGTCTAAAAAGACTGAATCTAAAGTAGAGAAACACGAATTTAGTGCGGAAATTTCCAAGGTGCTGAAGCTGATGATTCACTCGCTTTATACCAATAAAGATATTTTCTTGCGCGAGCTGATTTCTAATGCATCCGATGCGTGCGATAAGCTTCGCTATCAAGCGCTCTCGAACGATAAGCTGCTAGGTAAAGATGCAGAGTTGAGCATTGCCATTTCGTCCAATGAGGGCGAACGTACGCTGACCCTTCGCGATAATGGTATTGGCATGAGCCGTGATGATCTCGTGGCGAATCTCGGCACGATTGCAAAATCTGGCACGGGCGAATTTATGGAAGCGCTAACGGGTGACTCGGCGAAGGATACCTCGTTGATTGGTCAATTTGGTGTGGGTTTCTATGCGGCCTATATGGTGGCGGATAAAGTCACTGTTCGCTCGCTTAAAGCGGGTGAGAAAGAAGCGTGGACATGGGAATCCGAAGGCGAGGGCGAATTTACGTTAGAGCCTGTGACGGATGAATTTACGCGCGGTACGGAAATCATCCTACACTTGCGCGCCGATTCTGAGGAATATGCCGATAAGCACCGTATCAGCCATATTGCACAAACCTATTCGGACCATATTAGCTTCCCTATCCATTTCACCGATGAAGAGGGTGAGAGCAATCAGCTCAATGAAGCGGCGGCGCTTTGGACTCGCCCGACCAAGGATATTGAGGATGAGCAGTATAAAGAATTTTACAACCACGTAGCGCATCAGCCTGATGAGCCTTGGGCGATCTTGCATAATAAAATTGAAGGCAATCTCAGCTATACGAACTTGTTGTTTATTCCCTCGCAGCAGCCATTTGATTTGTTTAATCAGGAGCGTCGCCGCCGTGTGAAGCTTTACGTGAAGCGCGTGTTTATTACGGATGAAAACGTAGAGATTGTGCCGGCTTATCTACGCTTCTTGCGTGGGGTGGTCGATAGCGAAGACTTGCCGCTAAATATCAGCCGCGAGACGTTGCAAGATAATCCGATGTTGCAAAAGATTCAGGATTCTATCACCAAAAAAGTGCTGATGACGCTCAAGAAGAAATCCGAAAAAGAGCCGGAAGAATATACGAAATTCTGGAATAATTTTGGTGCCGTGCTGAAGGAAGGTCTGTGCGAGCAGAGCCAGATGAAGGAACGTATCTTAGAAACCTGTATGTTTAGTACCTCGGAAGGGGATTCTACGACCACGCTGGATGCGTATGTTGAAGGCATGAAGGAAGATCAGAATACGATCTATTACCTGACCGGAGAGAAGCTTGAAACGTTGCGCCATCACCCACAATTAGAGGGCTTCAAGAAGCATGGCATCAATGTGATATTGCTGCATGACCATGTCGATGATTTCTGGGTGAATGTGGTGAATGAATATAAGGGTAAGCAGTTCAAGTCTGTCACCAAAGCCAGCAATGATCTCGATAAATATACCGATGATGATAAGGCGGAGGAAAGCAAGGAAGACGAGAAGGAATCTGGTCAAATGGAGGTGCTCGTTACGATGCTTCAAGAGATTTACGGCGAGTCTGTAAAGCAAGTGCGTACCACGAATAAACTGTCGGAAAGCCCGGTTTGTTTGGCGGTCGCTGAGGGTGATATGGATATCCGAATGGAACGCTTCATGCGCGAGAATAAGCAGCTGCCCGATACGGCCTATGCCAAAATTCTGGAAATTAATCCTGACCATCAGGTGATTAAGGCCTTGGCTGAGAATATCGGTGATCAGGGACGTAATGCCAAAGCCGAAGATATGGCGTGGCTGTTGCTAGACCAAGCGAAGATTACGGAGGGTGAGGAAATTTCTGACCCTGCCGCATTCAGTCGCCGTCTGACACAGTTTTTGACGAGTGGTTTAGCAGCTTAAGCACTCCCCCTTAGGAGGAGTGGCTTTTCTGTGAGGCTCTCAAACCGCTGTAAATGAGGGCTAGGGTGGCGACGTAAACCATTAGCTCAATGCCGGATGGGGTGGCGTTATAGCCTAGTAGCACGCCGAGGGATTCGCCGAGGATGCTTTCATTGCTGACGAGGAAGCTGCTATCCCATAGCTGGTAACCAAATTCTGGCACCAAGCCGACCATGGCGAGGTAATAGACGCCTTTGGCGGCTAAGCCCGCGGCTAGGAAGGTCAGGAGCGTACTCGTGATGCTAAGAAAATGGCGGGCGAAGAGCTTGATCATGCCCAGATAGAAGAGCGTGCCGATGACCACGCCGCCAATAAGGCCGATCACGGCACCTTCGCTAATTTCGAACCATGTAGTGCCTTGAGCATGGGCGCCGAAAGAGAAAAGTACCATCTCTGCGCCTTCGCGGAATACGGCGAGGGCGATGATAGTGAAGAGTATCCACATGGAGTTGTTATTGGCAGCGCTTTTGATGTTTTGAGACAGCTCGCGGCCATGTACGCGCATCCAGATCGCCGTCCAGCCAATCATTGCGGCGGCAGTCAGGAGGATGCCGGCATTGAGGATTTCTTGCCCCATACCATCGGCTAGTTGGCTGATGGTGCTGGTGAAGGCGGCGATCACGGCAGCACCCGCAGCACCGGCAACCATGCCGCCCCAGATGTAAGGCATGCGTCCGCTAAGACCGCGTGTTGCGGCGAGCATGACGCTGATGATGAGTGCAATTTCAAACACTTCTCGTAATACAAATATGCTAACGCCGTACATTATCTATTCGACCTTTAAAATGCCTTGGGTGGTGTCGACGTTAAATTCATCGAAAAATTTATATTCGCCGACTGGCAGCGCGGGGATGAAGATATTTGCTTGGCTATTGCCGGGGAGGATCTTCTCGCGTTTGAAATCGTCGCTTTCGAACTCGGCGGCGGTTGGGTCTTGATTCTTTACGAGTAATTTTACACGAGTGTCAGCCGGGATGGTCAGTACCTCTGGTATAAATTTGTGATCCTTAATAATAATCTCACGAGTTTCCATCGCGTTTGCATTAACGGCAATCAAAGCAAGGGTGAGGGCGAGTGTTAAGAATTTCATGTGTTTCTCCATTACGCGAAGACTATATAGTAAGTGAGAATCAGTTGCAAGTGGTCGGGATGTTAAATTTATGTCATGTTTTTCTACCGTCATTGCCCGAACAAGTTGGGCAATGACGAGTGGCGAGGAGGCGAGCGAGAAGTTAGAAAAGAAAAAGGGCCGGAGATTTCTCTCCAGCCCTGATTCTTAGTGCGTTAAAGTGTTTGGACTAGAAGCCCATGCCACCCATTCCGCCCATGCCGCCCATAGCGCCCATATCAGGTGCGCCGCCGCTTGGCTTGCTGTCATCTTCAGCATCGGTGACCAATGCTTCGGTTGTGATCATTAAACCAGCGATAGAAGCGGCGTCCTGCAAGGCAGTACGAACCACTTTAGTTGGGTCAATGATACCGGCTTTGATCATATCAACATACTCAAGGTTTTGAGCGTCGAAACCAAAGTTGCTATCGTTAGACTCAAGCATTTTGCCTGCAACCACTGCGCCGTCTAGGCCAGCGTTTTCAACGATTTGACGAAGTGGCGCTTGTAACGCACGCTTCACAATGTTGATACCGGCTTTTTGCTCGTCATTCTTAGCATTCTTCATCAAATCATCTAGAATGTTTGCAGAATATAGAAGCGTAGCGCCACCACCTGGTACGATACCTTCTTCTACAGCCGCGCGAGTCGCGTGTAGGGCATCGTCAACGCGGTCTTTGCGTTCTTTAACTTCGACTTCAGTGTTACCACCGACTTTAAGAACTGCAACACCACCGGCGAGTTTCGCTAGGCGTTCTTGTAGTTTCTCTTTGTCATAGTCAGAAGACGTTTCTTCGATTTGCTTGCGAAGTTGGTTTGTACGAGATTCAATAGCAGAATCATCACCCGCACCATCAACAATCGTTGTGTTGTCTTTAGTGATGGTAACTTTCTTAGCCGAACCAAGCATGTCCATCGTGACATCTTCAAGTTTGATGCCGAGATCTTCTGTCACCAAAGTACCACCTGTAAGAATCGCAAGGTCTTCCAACATTGCTTTACGACGATCGCCGAAACCAGGTGCTTTAACCGCTGCGACTTTCAAGCCACCACGTAGTTTGTTCACGACGAGAGTTGCAAGTGCTTCGCCTTCAACATCTTCAGCAATGATCATCAACGGACGTTGAGATTGAACCACTGCTTCCAATACAGGAAGAAGCGATTGCATCGACGTTAGCTTTTGTTCGAACAAAAGGATGAATGGGCTTTCTAGCTCAACCGTCATTTTGTCAGAGTTAGTCACAAAGTAAGGAGAGAGGTAACCGCGATCAAACATCATGCCTTGTACAACATCAACGTCGAAGTCTAGACCCTTTGCTTCTTCAACCGTGATCACGCCTTCTTTACCGACTTTGTCCATCGCAACAGCGATTTTCGTGCCGATTTCAGTGTCACCGTTAGCAGAAATAGTACCGACTTGAGCGATCTCTTCTTGGTTCTTCACGTCTTTAGACATGGATTGCACTTCTTCCACAACGGCGATAACCGCAGCATCAATACCGCGTTTTAGGTCCATTGGGTTGAGGCCAGCAGCCACGGCTTTTGTTCCTTCTTTAACGATCGCTTGTGCCAGTACCGTTGCAGTTGTTGTACCGTCACCGGCAACATCATTCTGCTTAGAGGCAACTTCACGAATCATTTGTGCGCCCATGTTTTGGAATTTGTGCTTTAGAGTGATCTCTTTAGCAACGGTTACGCCATCTTTTGTGATGCGTGGAGCACCGAAAGATTTGTCCAAAACAACGTTGCGACCTTTAGGGCCAAGCGTTACTTTTACTGCGTTAGCGAGAATATCTACGCCTTTGATGATTTCGTCACGTGCATTTGTGCCGAACTTAATTTCTTTTGCTGACATGGTTATGTCTCCTTGCGTTTAGTTACGCTGCTTGTTTCGCAGCTGATTTATCTTCAACGATAGCGAGGATGTCTGACTCTTTCATAATCATCAGCTCTTCGCCTTCAACTTTCACTTCCGTGCCAGCCCATTTAGTGAATAAAACAACATCACCGGCTTTCACATCAAGTGCAGTTACTTTGCCATCTTCAGATTTGTGGCCAGTGCCAACAGACATTACTTCGCCTTCCATAGGCTTTTCTTTGGCGCTGTCAGGGATGATGATACCACCAGCAGTCTTTGTTTCAGACTCTAGGCGACGAACCAATACTCGGTCATGTAGCGGACGTACGTTCATTTTAATTCTCCATTTAAATAGTATTTTCCTACAACGATGTTTTGCATCATTTGTGCGCTAGATGTAGGGTATACGCGGCTAAAGTACAAGGGGTGCAAGCGAAATAAAATGCAAAAATACACACTTCCGGACAAGAATTGCCCTAAATGTGAGCGATTATGTGATTTTCACGAGCAAAATCGTCAAAAATATCCGCCATTTTTTAATGGTGCGGTTCCGAGCTTTGGCGCGCTTGAAGCCGAATTTTTAGTCGTGGGGTTGGCTCCAGGCCTTAAGGGCGCCAATGCCACAGGCCGTCCTTTTACCGGAGATTATGCGGGTGACTTGCTCTATCCAGCTCTCGCACGAAAAGGGTTTATGCAAGATAGCGCGTGGTTGGAAGGCGGTAAGTTACCGAGTGACATTTTCCGCTCGGCGGAGCATCAAACGACGGAGGTTCATTTTGAACTCGATAATGCCCGCATCACCAATGCCGTGCGCTGTGTGCCGCCAGAAAATAAGCCCACTACGCAAGAAATCGCCGAATGTAATCCATTCTTGTTGGAAGAGATAAAGGCGATGGAGAATTTAAAAGTCATTCTAACGCTAGGGCTTGTTTCGCATAAGGCGGTGCTGAAAGCACTAGGCCAAAAGCAATCTGCCTTTAAGTTTGAGCATAGCGCCGTGCATGAAATTGATGGTTACCAAATCCTCA
Source organism: Rickettsiales bacterium (assembly GCA_029252805.1). NCBI lineage: Bacteria > Pseudomonadati > Pseudomonadota > Alphaproteobacteria > Rickettsiales > Rickettsiales bacterium. The sequence continues at coordinate 6,156 of JAQXAR010000037.1, read as the reverse complement.
ACTCCTACCATACGTCGCGCTATAATGTGAATACAGGGCGCCTAACCTTAAAGATGTTTGATGAGGTGATAAGTAAGGCGCAAAGCTTGCTGTAGCCATCATACCTGCGACGGCAGGGACTTTACTTTAGATAACCCTGAAATTCTGCTAAGATATCTGCATATAGTTGCTTCTTAAACGGGACGATAATATCGGGCAAAGTTTGCGGATCAGCCCATTTCCATTCCAGAAATTCAGGATGTTCGGTTTCGATATTGATATCGGAATCTTTGCCCGTGAAACGCATCAAGAACCATTTTTGCTCTTGTCCGCGGTATTTCCCATTCCATACTTTGGGGATGAGTGCCTCCGGTAGATCATAAGTCAGCCAATTTGCACTCTCAGCGATCACTTCGCCTTTAGCTGTGCCGATCTCTTCTTCCATTTCGCGGAAGGCCGTGGTGTGTGGATCTTCGCCTTCGTCAATGCCGCCTTGGGGCATCTGCCATGCTTCAGCACGCATGTCGATGCGCTTGGCAACAAATACCTGATTGGCATCATTTAGTAGCATAATACCGGCGCATTTGCGGTAGGGAAGATTAGAGCTCACGTTCAATCACCGCTGAGACAGGGGCAAGCGTAACGCCGAGTGCATCCAGTTCTTCTGTCCATTTATTCAAGAGTTCCAACGTGAGCGGGTAGGGGCGTGCGACGGCGATCGCGGTGCCATGTTTTTTCGCATCCTTGACGAGTAAATCAAGCTGCCGTTGAATCTCTTCTTCGCTTAAAATTTCATCTAAATTACGGGTGTAAGGATGCGTGAGTAACCCCATTTGCTCTTGCTGTCTGGTAAGGCTGGTTGTTTTTTCGATGGGGGACTCAATGAGGAAGACGCCGCGTTTCGCCAGTTCAGTGAAAGCGCTAATCATATCCGCACTTTGAGGAGCAGGATTGTCATTCTGCAGGAAGCCAACATAGCCTGGGATACGGCTCATCACCCAATGTAGGCGAGTTTTATTGCTCTCAGCATCTAGCGTGTTGAGGAGCGCATAAGGGCCAGGGTCATCGGCAGGGTATGAGACGCTTTCCTGTGGCAGGTCAATCATGATTTCATGACCGATATTGCGCGCGTGGCTGCCCCACATATTGGTGTTCTTTGCATAAGGCGAGAAGCTAAGCGTTACATTGCCGTGTAAATTGAGGGCATTTTCGGTCGTTAGGCGACCAAGCCCAAGGCCACGAACGATCACGGCGATGATCGGCTTTACCTTATCATCTGCAAATGGTTTCCCGAAATGCTTCCACGGTTTGGTGCCATCTTCGGCAATGCGCGGAATTAAATGTTCACCAATTTTCTCATTTAAGTCAGCGGTGGGTGCGGCGTTCAATGCTTCATCATACGGACGTTTCGCGAGTGGTGTTAGGGGCGCATTAGGGGCTGGCTCAGGTTCAGGAGCCATTCCAGCAATCGCTGTTGGAGTCTGAGTTTGAGGCATTGTGAGTGGTTCGATTGCAGTATTGATGATGACCTCTGTATCTTGTGTGAGGCGTGGCTCTGTCGTGTCTGGCATGCTTTCGGGAACGGTACCCGTTAAGTTAGCCGCATGACCTTCACTGGGGAGGTGCTCTTGGGGCACATGTGCTGCAGTAGTAGTTCTGCTTTGGGTGGGGGTAAGTGCCGCTTTCCCCTTTCTAGACGGAGTTTTATCACCCCTATCGACTTTGACTTTCGTGCCAACCCATTCGCCATCTTCTTGCAGTGGGATAATCAAACGCTGTGCATTGCTAAGAGCGTTATCAGCTAGTTTGCTGCCCTGCGCGAAATAGCTGAGCAGTAGAAATAGGCAAATGAGTGCCATTGCCCCGCAGATGATTTTCCACATTGAGGAGGAAATCCAATGCCAGATGGATTCTGGGGTTTCAGAGGTCACTTCGCTACCTTAAGTTCCTTCTTTATGTCTGCTGTTTTAGCGGGCTTTGGCTTTATTTCGTTCTTCCCGCTGACGATGGAAAGGCCACGTAATAAGTCAATTGCACGAGAAAGTTGGAAGTCATCAGCGCTACCAAGTTTAGGTGCTTTTCCGGCAGTCACTTCTTCTTTCTTGTCCTCCTCTTTATCTTTGCCACTAAATAAACGAGATAAGCCTTTTTTGTCTTTATTTTTGAGGGCTCCGCGAAGGTCAGATTCGTAGCGTTGTTTACCGCCTTTAACGAGTTCGATTTTTGCTTGTTGCACTTCAATATCTGGCGCAATGCCTTCCGCCTGAATCGATGTGCCAGATGGCGTGTAATAACGCGAAGTGGTGAGGCGCATGGCTCCGTGCCCTGGGAGTGGAATCACCGTTTGCACCGAACCTTTACCGAAAGATTTTGTGCCCATGACGACCGCGCGTTTGTGATCTTGTAAGGCGCCGGCGACAATCTCAGAAGCGGAAGCAGAACCCTCATTAATGAGAACAACGATCGGTAAGTCACTGAGAAGATCACCCGATGTCGCACCGTAACGGCGGATGTCGTTTTTATCGCGGCCACGAGTGGAAACGATTTCCCCGCGGCTTAGGAATGCATCCGAAACTGAGATAGCTTGGTCGAGCAAGCCGCCTGGATTGTTGCGTAAATCAAGCACGAGGCCGGTCATATCGGGAATATTCTTTTTCAATTCGGCAATGCCTTCGCGCATTTTTTTGCCTGTATGTTCCGAAAATGAAGTGACGCGCAGATAGCCGACTTTGCCTTCTTCTTTCCATTTGGCAGATCGAATCTCAATAATCGCGCGCGTCAGCGTAATTTCGATCGGCTCATTTGCGCCTTCGCGTAAGATAGTGATTTTAATTTTCGTATCTCTTAGGCCGCGCATTTTCTCAACGGCTTCCGAAAGGGTTAGCCCCATCACGGGTTCATCATCAATATGGCTGATATAATCACCGGCTTCGACACCAGCTTTCGAGGCAGGGGTATCATCAATAGGAGATACCACTTTGACTAAGCCATTTTCCATCGTCACTTCAATGCCGAGGCCGCCAAATTCACCTTTGGTTTGAACTTGCATTTCTTTGAAGCTTTTTTCCGTGAGGTAGCTTGAGTGCGGATCAAGCGAGGAGAGCATGCCGTTAATCGCATTTTCAATCACTTCGCCATCATCGACTTCTTCGACATAATCATTACGCACGCGCTCGAAGACTTCGCCAAAGAGGTTGAGAAACTCGAACGTGCGTTTATCTAGCTTGCGTATGCCGCTATCGATTTCATCGTTATTCGCTGCGAGCGTCGCGGTCGGTAGGGTAGTCAAAATAAAAGAAGTACAGACGAGCGCGGTAGCAAGAGATTTTAACATTATGTAAGAAGCCTTTTAATAATTTTTATTCTATTTATGAGTGTTTTAGCCAAACCACGGTGAGGGATCAACGGGCTTACCATTTTTGCGTAACTCCATGTATAAATCAGCTTTGGAATTATTGCTACCCTTCAAACGCCCTACGGGTTCACCTTTACGAATTTTTTGCCCAACCGAGCAATCGATCCGATCCATTCCAGCGAGTAATAAGTGGTATCCACGGTCATATCGCAAGATCACAATATTGCCATAATCAAGGAAGGGGCCTGTAAACATCACTTCGCCTGAGGCAGGGGAGATGACTGTAGCACCGGCGGCACTCGCCAATTTATACCCATGGCTGGTTTGATCGACGCCCTCTTTTTGGCCGAAGCGCTTGATGATACGCCCAGCGACAGGTAGGCGCACGCTGCCTTTGCTTTTACTAAATGCGCGACCTTTTGAATAGGACACTTTTGCGGGTGCTTTTTTGCCGCGCTTTGTCTTTTCTAATTTGGTGACGAGTTGTTTTAAATCGCGTGATGATTTTTTGATCTTACTGGCTTCTTTGACGCGCTCGGTGAAGCTTTTATTATTCTTTCGGTAGGCCGTTTTTCGTATCTTTAGCTTTTCTGCCATCGCCCGTTGGGATGCGACTAATCGCTTCTGTTGCTGTTGGAGGCTAACACGCGTTTCGGCCATCTCTAATTCGTCTGTTTTGAGCGTCTTAAGGGTGTGGGCGAGTTGCCCTGTTTTTGTTTGAAGCTGCTCGGTCAGGTTCGTCATGAGTTGCGCCGCTTGGAGCGTATGGCGTAGTTCACCTGGCATGGCGACGATCGCTTCGGGCGGCGTACGAGAGAGACGAATCAGGCTTTTTAATAACGTGTCAATTTCCTCGCGATTCTCATCCATACGGGTGCGAGCATCGGTAATTCGCGCGTCGAGTCTGGCTTGTTTATGAGCAAGTTTTGCGAGCTTGCCTTCTCCGCTGCGTAGTTTCTTGGCAAGCGTAATGAGTTTTTCTTGCAGCTGGTTGATCTCTGTTTGCCCCGCTTGTGCGAAGAGCGGAGTCGCCAGCAGTAGAACAGACAATAAGAAAACGCGGAGCATCTTATTTAATGAGCGACTGGCCGGTCATCTCTGCCGGTTGGTCGCGCTGCATGAGTTGTAGAATCGTCGGTGAAATATCGGCCAATACGCCATCTTTCAGCGAAACATCGCCGGCGCCTGCCACAAGGAACGGAACGAGGTTGATCGTATGCGCCGTATGCGGTTGCCCGGTTGATTCATCTTCCATTTGCTCTGCATTGCCGTGATCTGCGGTGATTAGCATGGCTCCACCCGCTTGCGTGATGGCAGAATGCAATGTGCCAATGGCGGTGTCGACGGCTTCAACTGCTTTTTTAGCTGCCTCTAAATTTCCGCTATGGCCGACCATATCAGTATTGGCATAGTTGCAGATGATGAGATCATAAGTACCAGATTCAATAGCGGCGGTGAGTTTCTCCGTCACTTCTGGCGCGGACATTTCGGGCTGTAGGTCATAAGTGGCGACATTCGGTGATGGCACAAGGATACGGTCTTCGCCCTCATAAACCGCTTCGGACCCGCCATTAAAGAAGAAGGTCACATGGGCGTATTTCTCTGTTTCTGCAATGCGGAGCTGTTTAAGGCCCGCTTTAGCAATGACCTCGCCGAGGCTATTGGAGAGTGCTTCAGGCGGAAAAAGGCAGTCCATCATCTCGCCAAGCGCGCTGGAATATTCGACCATGCCAAGGATATCAGTAAAGGCGATTGGTTCACGCGTAAAGTCTGTGAAGGCTGGGTCAATCAAGCTATGTAGCATTTGACGTGCGCGGTCGGAGCGGAAATTACCCATCAGCAATCCATCGCCCCGCTTCATACCGGCATAATCGCCGATGGCGACGGGCGCGACGAATTCATCTGTTTGGCCAAGTGTGTAAGCGGTGGCAATAGCCTGTGCAGCATCCGGTGCGCGAGTGGGAGAGGTGCCCTCCACCATACAGCGATATGCGGTTTCGACACGATCCCAGCGATTATCACGATCCATCGCAAAGTAACGTCCTGATATGGTGGCGATGCTCGCGCCTTGCGGAAGTGCGGCCTCAAAGGCTTGCATGAAATCAGCCGCCGATTTTGGCGGAGTATCACGCCCATCGAGGAACGCATGAATCGCTACGGGCACGCCGGCATCCGCAACAATTTTCGCCAAAGCCACCAGATGATCCTGATGCGAATGCACGCCGCCGTCAGAGAGTAACCCCATAAGGTGGCACGTGCCGTTGGCGGTTTTTAATTTCGCGATATAATCATTCAAGCGAGGATGTTTGGCGAGGCTGCCATCGCTAATCGCTTGATTAATTTTCGGTAAATCTTGCAGTACCACGCGACCGGCGCCGATATTGGTATGCCCGACTTCCGAATTTCCCATTTGCCCCTCCGGCAAGCCAACGGCCCCGGCAGAAGCATCGACCAAGCTATGCGGATAGCTGCGCGTCAGCATCTCCCAATTCGGAGTATGCGCTTGCGCGATGGCGTTATTTTGCGCGGAGTCACTATGGCCCCAGCCATCAAGAATACAAAGTAAAACAGGTTTAGGAATCGTCATGGAAGGGAATGTAGCGCGGTGCACCTAAGGCGCAAGATGAAATGCATTGTCACACAACTGTCATTTGTATGAAGAAGTTAATGTTGTTACAGTTGTCGCTAACTTTTTACTAAAACATTAGGGGCTGACACCTAACATTTAAATTGTTAGGAGTTATTGATGTATATAAAGCATTGTAAGTTATCGAGAAATAAGCAGTTAGAGTTGATAAAATATTTCATTGCGGGTTCTACGG
>JAQXAR010000036.1 GCA_029252805.1 Rickettsiales bacterium | reverse complement strand
CCGTAGAACCCGCAATGAAATATTTTATCAACTCTAACTGCTTATTTCTCGATAACTTACAATGCTTTATATACATCAATAACTCCTAACAATTTAAATGTTAGGTGTCAGCCCCTAATTTTTTCTCCCGGTAATCCATTCCATGCCTTAACAACAGCGCTATCAGTGACTTATCATCGGGGCATTGTTCAATATCTTTAAGTATTTCGTAGATTGTTCGAGTAATACCTCCGTCACGCTTTACACTGGCCTCTAAGATATGATTAAGGCATTTAGCAGCATCAGAGTCACCTTTGGGTGAGGTCGCGATTAAGTCGTGCTTCTGACACCATACGATAGCGTCCTCAAGCGAGATAAGCTTCGTGCTGAAAAAGCTGTAGCATCCAGCAAGCAAGATACCTGCTAAGCTTAATAAGCCTGAGAAGTTCAAAGTCACTCTGCAAGAGCTCGTTACGGTCTATAATGATGCGATTGAGAACCGTCAAAAAGGTCAAGCTATCAAAACAAGCAACATAACTCACCAGGCCGAGAAGCCGCAAAAGCCCTTGGAGGGTTACGATGACACATCAAACCAACCTAGTAAGACGCAATGGAATCTTCTATTGCCGCGTGTATGTCCCAAAAGAACTTCAAGCCTCTTTAGGACGCAAGGAAATATGGCGCAGCTTAAATACTGCCATACAAACACCACAGAAGCGAAGCCTATAAGTTTTGGATTCCTTTGATGGCTCTATGTACCGGAGCAAGGCTTAGCGAGGTCACTTTACTACGCAATGATGAAATTAGAGAAGTTAGCGGCCATTGGTTCATGCTAATCCAGCATCGTGAAGATAGAGGCATCAAAACAGCCGCTTCTGCTAATCTCTAATAAGGCAAAAATATCTGACCTCAAAACTCTTCCATTTTTATCTAATCTCAGCTATTAGCTAACTACGTAAACGTAAGTCATAAAAGAAATGAACAAAAAACTCAGTCTCTTTCTAATCCTTAGCTTCCTTGCTGTGCAGGTGTTTTCCACTTTGCACATGGTTGACTATGGCCTTGAGAAGCATGAGCATAATGGTCAAATTTGTGATATTTACCTGCATTTCGAGCAATCAAAGTCCAGCACTCCTGCTGCACAGGTCAGCTTAGCATTAGCAAGCTACACTTCCTTCGTTGTTATACTTCCTGAAGTGTCTGTTATTCAACTTCAGCGCTATCCTGCTGCTTCGCCACGCGCGCCTCCCATCCTGTCCTAAAACATCCATGACTTAACTTATGCCGTAGCCACTGCTGTGCCTGCGGTTCTGACTCGTATTTATATTTAGGACGAACTCATGAAACATTTTTCAAAAGCGGCCTCGGCTGCACTTATTACCCTATTAACCAGCACAACTGCATTGGCTGCATCGGATACTGAACTTCAGCAAATTCGCGATGATATTAAAGCGATGAAACAAGCTTATGAAGGTCGCATTGCTGGGCTTGAAAGCAAGTTACAAAAGGTTAAAACAACCAACGCTTCAGTTAATCAGACCACTGCGGCTGTTGCTGCTCCTGCGACTCGTAATGTAAAAGGTAATAGCTTCAACCCATCCATCGGCGTCATACTGAATGGGCAATATAATAGCTTCTCATCGGAAGAAGGGGATATAGCAGGCTTTGCCGTCGGTGAAGAAGGCGAACGCGGCGGCGAAGGCTTTGGCGTTGACCATACTGAGCTTAACTTTAGCGCCAATGTGGATGACAAATTTACCGGAAGCGTCACTGCTGCCATCGCCCAGCACGAAGGTTCCACCGAGCTAGAACTAGAAGAGGCATTTGTGCAGACCCTGCCTGGAATGGGCTTACCTGATGGTATGAGCGTGAAAGCAGGTCGCGCGCTTTGGACGCTAGGTTATTTAAATGAACATCACGCCCATACGGATGACTTTACAGACCGCCCGCTTCCTTATCGCGCTTTCTTGGACGGCGCTTATAATGATGATGGTGCAGAAATATCCTATATTCTTCCCACCGACTTTTATAGCGAAATTGGTGGTGGTATATTCCGTGGGGATGACTTCCCTTACGGTGAAGGAAGTGGTGAAGGTGTTGGCGCATTTTCAGCTTATGCACGCGTAGGCGGAGATATTGGCCATAACCAAAGTTGGCGTATTGGCGCATCGCTACTACATGGCGAAGCCGATGGTACACGTGCATCAAATGAAGATACGGTTACCTTTAGCGGCGATAGTAGCCTTTATATTGCCGATGCACGTTATGTATGGGCCCCCACAGGTAATGCCCGCGAACAAGAAGTTATCCTACAAGGTGAGTATTTTTGGCGTCAAGAAGATGGCTTATACGAAGATACTAACGCAGGCACAGGCGGCGTAAACTTCGACGATTCTTCTAGTGGTTGGTATGCACAAAGCGTCTATAAGTTTGATCCACAATGGCGTATTGGCGCTCGCTATAGCCAACTAAATGCAGCGGACACACCGCTTGGCCTTGCTGGTTCTGCGCTGGATGCGGATGGTTATAATCCGAAAGCCTATTCTGCGATGCTAGATTGGACCAACAGCGAGTTCAGTCGTATGCGTTTGCAATATAACCGTGAAGAATTATCGCGCGATCAAGATGATAATCAATTTACGGTGCAATATATCATGAGCCTCGGTGCTCATGGCGCACATAAATACTAGGCATGATGATGAAAAAACTTACGAAACTATGGGTGGTGGGGTTGCTTTGTGCAGCCCCATTTACCGCACAAGCAAAGGTAAACATCTTTGCTTGCGAACCAGAATGGGCGGCGCTCGCAGAAGAAATTGGCGGTAATAAGGTAGAGGCCTTTGCCGCTACTCACGCCCAGCAAGACCCACATCATATCCGCGCGCGACCAAGCTTAATTGCTAAAGCGCGTCAGGCTGATCTCATTTTCTGCTCTGGTGCTGGACTTGAGGTTGGGTGGCTCCCTATCTTGGTACAGAAGGCTAGCAGCACGGTACAGCCTGGTAAAATGGGTTATCTCATGGCAGCACAACATGTGCCAGTGTTGGAAAAACCAGTCACTGTTGATCGTAGCATGGGCGATGTACATCCCGAAGGAAACCCCCACATACATCTGAACCCACATAATGTGATGCGAGTAGCAAAAGAGCTCGCCAAACGGCTAGAATCTATTGATGCAGTAAACGCCTCTTTTTACAATACCAACCTGCAAACCTTTACCTCCCGTTGGGGGGAAGCTATGACTCGCTGGAACAACGAAGCTTCGGCCTTACGAGGAAAGTCGGTTGTGGTGCATCATAAAGCCTTCGCTTATTTATTGGATTGGCTAAACATAAAGACCGCCGCGTCATTGGAGCCAAAACCAGGTATCCCACCCACCAGTTCGCATCTAGAAGGCTTGCTATTACAACTTAAAGCCAAGCCAGCTGAGATGATCATTCGTACTCCTTATGAACCGGATGATGCCAGTGAGTGGCTTTCTGAGAAAACGAAAACACCAGATTTAGTACTGCCTTATACGATTGGCGGCGATGCAAAGAGTGACACTCTCTTTGCATTATTTGACCGATCCATCCAACTCTTAAAAGGAGCTGGCGATGATAAGCGCTGAAATGATTAGTATCGTAGGGCCAGCTTTTCTTGCCGGCATTATGATTGCTATAACTCATGCCCCATTGGGCATTAAGGTGCTAAAGCGCGGCATTATATTCATTGACCTTGCCGTAGCACAAATTGCTGGGTTAGGCATAGTCGCAGCTGGAATATGGCTGCATGATGCACCTTTGTGGCTAGTACAAATAATTGCGCTAGCTTGTGCTGTTTTGGCAGGATTATTCTTCCGTAAAGTGGAAGCGGTCATGCCAGAACAACAGGAAGCCATCATTGGCGTAAGTTTTGTGCTAGCCGCCTCCCTGGCAATTTTATTGATGGCAGATCATCCGCATGGTGGCGAAGAAATACAACATTTGCTTTCTGGCCAAATGCTATTTGTCACATGGCAAGATGTTCTTACTCATGCCCCTATCTATCTATTGATTCTCACAGCGTGGTTTCTGAAACCTACTTTGCGCGATGGAGTCGGTTTTTATTTGTTGTTTGCTCTCGCTATCACATCATCGGTCCAGTTAGTTGGGGTGTACGTGGTATTCGCCAGTCTCATTTTGCCGGCATTGGCAAGCAGAATGACAATTTTCCCTCTATCCATAGCGTGGGCATGCGGAGTTTTGTCTATATTGCTAGGGATTATCATCGCCACCCTGCTAGATTTTCCAGCGGGTCCGGTCATCGTATGTAGCTATGTGCTTATAACCATCTTGATGCGAACTTTACTGCCTAAAGTGGTTCAAAAAACAGCTCACTAAGAGGTGTTTTTTGTAAAGACATATTTGATTTTGGTGAAATGACTTATTACTTTTAATCAGGTGCCTAGCCTACTCTTTTTAGGCTTGCTTAGACAATGAAATCACGCGCCAATAACAATCAATCATCTCGACTAATTTAATAAATTCATGGCCAACGGTTTCCTTAACCACATAACCTGCGATACTTAAATCATAGGCTTTACTCATATCCTCAGGCGTTTTGGAGGTTGTGAGCACAAAAATAACCGTGTCTTTAAACTCTGGATCGTTACGAACCTCTTTAATCAATTCCAATCCATTCATGCGCGGCATATTCAAATCCACCAACATAAGGTAAGGCTTTGGTAGCTTCTCTTTTCCCTGTTCCCCACGCAACAAGGCTAACGCATCGACTCCCGATACGGCTCGCTCTATTGGGTTCTCAATATCTGCTCCGCGAAAGGCCCGCTCGATACTTTTTGCATCGATGTCATCGTCATCTACCACCAAAATCGTAACGGTTTTACCACCCTGTGCCATACTTTTCATATAGTTTTTATCTCTTCACTCTCTGATATACCTTTAGGTCATGTAGGAATAAATTCCTTCTTTAGCAGTTCTTAGTTTTTGAAACAGACTTACAATCTAAAGTTTTATTGTATTCTCCAATAAGTGCAAGAACCATTTCGCTTTTCGCTGTTTCTTGACTCAACTCTTAAGAGAGAGAGGATACATTCTTTAAAGAAACTCTCTTGGGGTCCCCTAATAATGTCGAAATACATGAGGCCTACCCTCACTCTTCATTTCACCAAGTTTGTATTTTTGACATGCGACTTAACACGTGATGCAAGCAAACCATACACACTCTCTATAGGTGTATGTATAACTACATTTAGTTAATATTTAGTTAATATTTATTAATAAACTAGATCGCAAGAGGATACATTGTATAAAAATACGACTATTAGTCACCCGCTACTCTGTGATTTCCAGCCATTCCAATTCGTCTTGCTGAAGAAAATTACGTAGCTCGCGGACATCGAATGCTTTCCCTTTTACCAGATAACCATTCGCGCCGAGCCTCTTAGCTTCACCAATATCAAACTTGTCACTCGAGGTGCTCGCCATGAGTACCGGGGTATTAGCATAATAAGGCAGGCCCTTAATAAACTCCAACACATCATGACCATTATATTTCGGCAAATTAATATCCAGTACAATGACATCATAAGGCTGATCTTGTTGCTCAAGAAGATTGATCGCTTTTTTTCCATCATCGGCCACGACTAATTCATAGCTCTCACCGGAGCTGTCCATTGTACGGCGAACAAACTCAACATCTACAACGCTATCTTCAATCAACAAAATTTTCATTTCTTCCTCATTTCAATCATCACCGTTAGTTGCGAACATTGCTTATTCTTCTATATTACGTTGCTTCTTCGGCCAGGTGAAGCGGAACAACGTGCCTTCCCCTTCATGCGATTCTAGCACAAGTTTACAGTCTAAAGTTGTGATGATTTTTTGTACTAAAGCAAGGCCCATTCCACTTCCTTCCACTTCGTCACGCGGACGTAGTGTTTGAAACATCTCAAATACCTTTGCATGATACTCTTGCGCAATGCCGGGTCCATCATCGCGCACTGTAATTTCGTATTTATCTCCTACATCCCGAATGGCGACCTCCACAAGGCCTGTTGCTTTATCGTGATGTTTCACTGCATTATGCACCAAGTTAAATAAGACTTGCTGCAATGGAATGCGTGGCAGGTGGATCGTTCCCATGACTGCATTGCCTTTAATCTCGAACCCTTCAGGCGCCGCAACCAAGGCGATAACATCCTCCATCACTTGGCTCATTTTCACTAATTCTGGTGCGGCATTTTTGACCTTTTGCTCAACACGAGCATATTCCAATAGATCGTCCAGCAGATGCTCCATACGCTTAACCCGCTGGCGCATTAAGGCTATATTGCCCCCCGTTTCTTCAGACATTGTTTCTGCAATATCTTCTTCAATCCATTGCGACAGATGATCGATCGCACGCAAAGGCGCTTTCAGATCATGCGATGCGACATAGGCAAAACGCTCTAACTCTTCATTGGACAAGGTCAGTTTTTCGATCAACCGCTCGCGCTCTATCTCACGCTCCAACAATTGCGCCGTACGATCCTCGACAATTCCCTCAACCACCGCACGACGGCGAGTTAGCTGAATAAGGATAAAAGTTGTGATGCCCGTCAACATCAGCCCTAAAAGAAGTATTAAGCGAGGTAACCATTCTGATTTAGCGTGATAGTGTGCAAGCTGAGGAATTACCTTTACCTCCCAAGAACGCCCTCCAACACTCAGCACCTCTTGAAAGCTAAACTTGTCAAATTCAGTGTCTGTATCAGGCAAAGAGTTGAAAATAAATTCTAAATTATTCGCATCCGTCATATCCGAAATTTGAATATGATTGGCTTCAAGCCTAGAACCTAATACCTGCTCAATGAGGTCATCAACGCGTAGAACCATCAGAATCAACCCTTTAAAGTTCTTCCGCCGTTGCTTTAAAGAAGGATACTCTCGTGCCCCCTCATAAATAGGATTAAACAGCAGCCGCAAAGACTGATTCTGGTTATCTTGTGCGATATTGATGTAGGCAGATGCATTAATCTTTCCTGTATCTCGCGCGGCATGGATTGCCTTATTCCGCATGGCAACATTGGCCGAAACAAGGCCTAATATCACCTTATTCTTTTCTATCGGCTCAGCATAATAGACCGGGTAATACGCTTCGTGATTGGGCGCGGGAATAAAGTTTCCTTCTGCGTCTTTATCAATAAAAGTGAAGTTACCTAGTCCCTCTTTTTGCGCTCTCAATTCGTAAGCTGTGCGCTCAGCACCCTTTACATAAGGTATCCAATCTAAGGCTTGAATACCTGGAGCATCCTCTAACCATGCGGTTGTGAAAGATTTGAACTCTTCTCTATCCACATGAGTAGAGGCATCGTAAAAACTTTTTAAGGCCCCGAGTGTGTCTAGCTGAACATGAAGTTCTTGCTTAATGGCCTGAATAATTTCTTTTGCCTCTGATTGAAAATTGTGCTGCAATTTCTGATTTTGCAAGTTTTGGAAAACGAAATAGGCGGCGATACTGGCAGAGACACCTAACCCGGCGAGCGCAAATGGAATAATGTAATCCCTGATGCACGTAGAAGGTGAATGGTGCACAAAATCCTGTTTGGCATCCTCTCCTAAAATACGGTAAGCCAAAAATACGAAGAAAATAAACGAAACCACTAGGCCAATAAGCAAGACGGTCAGGATGGTATTTCTTAATGTATGCCTTTGTTTCAATAGAGGTGTATCATCGACGATATGAGCAAATGTTAGACCGAGTCCCGCCAGCTCCATTGAATATTCATGCGGCACAGCAGGCCGAATGTTGACGGTCTGCACGGTTACGTCATTTTGTGATAATCGAAAGGCGTGTCCTTCCTGCAAAGAGTATTCACTAAAGATAGATTGCAATGCGGGGGTAATTTCGGCGCTTAAAATGCCTTCAACGCTTCCCTTGTGATAAATAGGAACCGCGAGCATGAAGGTAAAGTGATCGCTGCTTTGTTTCAAAAGTTGGAAATAATAAGGCTTCCTTGCCTCCAAAAGAGGCTCAAGCCAAGGATTAGTGACGCCATATTTTCCTTTCAACTCTTGCGATGCCTGAAGCACCACCTTTCCCGCGATATCCTGTATAATGATTTTTCCTTTTTCACCCGAAAGTGAGAAATTCTTGAGCAAAGCAATAAGGTCACGATTTTCGGCACTTGAGAGCATCGCGGCATTCACCAAGACAGGAAAACTAGCCAAATCGCGTAAAATGCTACGGTAACTCTCGACAGAACGCACTAAAAGCTCTGCTTCAACCTGCATTTGCTGGGTATTATCTTGGGTCTGTTTCGCTTCAAATGCCTGATTGATTTTCGGCAAAAGGATAAACGCCGTGATAAGCGAAAAGAGTAAGAAAAATCCAACAAGAAAAGGGATATATACCCGTAAGATAGATCGATCCTTTTCGTTTCTATCGGGAATATTATCTGGCATAGATGAGTCCTGATTCACGATCAGAATTTCATCATCCTCACCGCAACTTCTTGAGTTAAATAGAGCCACACTAGACCATAAAAACCTTAAGAATTTATTAAACCTGAGGTTGCTTCCCTTACTATCAAAAACCCTGAATAAAATATGTCACACTCTTCACCCTACCGCTGGAAATGAATAAGACCCATACCCCACCTTTTTCCTTGATAATACGCGACTAACGCTGGCTTTCAAACCGATGCAAAATCTCTTCGCGGGTGGGGGCATAACCTTCGGCTTCCCACCACTCTTCTAGCTGTTTGAGCCATGTGCCCATTTGCGGGCCGGGTTCTAACCCTAAAGCCGCAAGATCTGCACCGCCGATGGGGAAATTCGGAATTTCCCAATGCCCCGAAAGCCAAAGAATAGGGCGATAGGCTGCCGAGAGCATTTGCGCTTCATTCGGACCGAGGGAAAGATTCTCAGCCCAACTGACTAATACGAGCGCGCGAAAACGCTCATAGCCAATCTGGCGCAAAAGGCGTTTTTGTTCCGCCTCACCCATCTCCGAGGTGATTTGCTTAGCACTGCCCAAAAACTCCAGCAGATCCGATTGCGCATTGGAGAGCTTCCAACGTTGAATCACATAATCCGACATCGCTCCCTCTTGCGCGCGACATAAAAGGGAGAGCAGCACCATCGGCACCGGCAGTTCCTGCTCTTCAATATCGGCCATCAAACGGATGCGCGACCAACATTCTAAAACACGAGTATTCACGGCATAACCGAATAGCGGCAGCGTTAGGCGCTGCTCATCCATCAACTGAATCAGCGCAGGTGCCGCTTCTGCATCCATTAATTTCAGCATTTCCTGCGCGATGCGTTCGCCGGATAAATCATCCAGCATTTCACGGCATTGATGACAGGCAGCGAGCCCCTCGCCATCGATCTCGCCCTCGCTATAGCGCGCGGTGAAACGGAAGAAACGCAAGATCCGCAAACCATCTTCGCGGATACGGGTCTCGGCGTCGCCGATGAAACGAACGCGGCGTGCTCGTAAATCTTCTAAGCCGTGCTGATAATCGTAAACCCGGCCCTCAGCATCGCAATAAAGTGCGTTAATGGTGAAATCACGGCGCGCCGCATCTTGCTCCCAATCGCGGGTAAAGAGCACTTCTGCATGGCGGCCATAGGTTTTGATATCGCAGCGTAAGGTGGTAATTTCAAACGGTACATGGTCGATCACAGCCGTGACGGTTCCATGCGATAAGCCGGTTGGAATCGCTCTGATACCGGCCTTATCTAAAATCCCCAATACTTGCTGGGGTGAGGCTGTCGTTGCGACATCAACATCTTTAACCGGCATACCAGTAAGTAGATCGCGCACGGCACCACCAACAAAACGGATCTCCTGCTCAGCCGCTGCAAAGACTTCTACGAGTTTGCGTGTTTCGGGCCAAGTGAGCCAGCTATCTTTAGTAATATTACCGCTCATCGGCGTTGCTCTTGACTTCGCCCTGCACGATCTTTCCATCCTTCATAATGGCAGGCGTATAGGTTGCCGGGCCCGTCTTCTCACCCACCAAACCAAGCCAGATAAAACCTGCCGCTGCAATGAACATTGCCGTGATAAGCGTCACCAACCAGGGGCCATCCGTAATGCGGACGACCTCATCGCTATGGCGGAGCTTGTGGCGTTTATAGGCAAACCACAACAGATACAGCGCTATCGGAATAAGCGCGGGCCAAAATTTTGTAAGTAAGAATCGAATCATGTTTATTTACTGCAATATTTCCAGCAACTTTGCTCGTACTTTATGACGTCCACCCTTGTGAATGAGCTTATTGCCTAACTTATCTTTAACATAGAACACATCGACCACTTTTTCACCGTAAGTCGCGATATGCGCCGTTGAAATGGATAATCCAAGCTCGGTGAGTGCGTTTGTGACACGGTATAGAAGCCCGCGTTTATCCACACATTGCAACTCAAGCAGAGTATATTGCTCACTCACATCATTATCGAAAATGACTTGCGGCTCTTGCGAGAATATAGCGGCAGCATCGGGATAACGCTGTTCCGCCTCTTCGACTGCCTGCTCCAATTCCAGCTCGCCACTGAGCACTCGCTTGAGGCGCTGCCGGATACGATCTTGACGACGGTCTTCATAAAAGGCGTTGCCACTTTCATCCTGAATCGCAAAACGGTCAATGACGATATTATCTTTGCGTGTAAAGATACGTGCATCGGTAATACTCGCGCCGCAAATCGCCAGCACACCCGCAATTTGCGCGAAGAGTCCATGATGATCGGCCGTCGCAATCGTCACCTGCGTAATCTCATGCTCTTTATCCGTCCAAAAGCGTAAGCCGAATTCTTCGCCCTTTTGCACTGCCAGCCAACATGACATAATCCGGCTATGCGAGATCATATCATACGCTTCTAACGAGACAGGATCCGAGCCTTCAATATAGGTCGAAATATCGACCGGGTTGACCTGCACCAGCGCCTGCTCTAATTCTTTTTGCAGTGAAACGGCTGAGTATTTTTGCTCTATAACGTGCGAACCAGCCAACAAACTCTCGGTTCTACGGTATAATGTTTCCAGCAACGTCCCTTTCCAGCTATTCCAAATATTGGGCGCCACCGCATGGATATCGGAAATAGTTAGCACATAAAGCATCTGCAATCGGTTCAGCGATTGCACCTCATTTGCGAAACTCTCGATCGTTTGCGGATCATCTAAATCGCGTTTAAACGCCACCATCGACATATGCTGATGAAACTCGATCAGCCAGGCAAGTGTCTTCTGCTCTGCCTTTTCAAAACCAAAACGTTTGGCGAGTTTTAAGCCAATATCAACACCTTTCAAATGATGCTGACCTCCGCGCCCCTTGGCGATATCGTGACAGAGCAACCCTAGATACAACACCCGACGCATTTGAATATGCGGGATAATCGTGGTCGCCAGCGGAACAATCTCCGCCATTTCCGCGGCCTCTAATTGATGCAGATAACCCAGCGCCTCAAGGATATGCTCATCCACCGTGAAGGTATGATAAAGGTCAAATTGCATCTGCCCCGCAAGCAAACCAAAGTCTGGGATAAACTTACCCAGCACCCCCGCTTCATTCATTTGCCTAAGCGCCGCTACGGGGTTCTTCGTATCTAACAAAAGCTGCAAAAAATAATCATTCGCTTCCCGGTGATAGCGAACAGCGCGATCAATCCGTCGCAAATTCCGCGTCAACATCTGCCACGCGGCGGGATGCATATCAATTTCCAACCAGTGCACAAACCAGAAAATACCAATCATCAGCTCGGGCGATTGCTCCAACACTTTCGCAGATTTGAAATTCAGACGGTTACTCTTAATCTCCAAGCCTTTAGGAAGCTTTTGACGTTTCCACATCGCCTGTATGCCCGTACGCGGCGCGTTGCCCCATTCTTCCTCCAACAGCAAACAAAGCGTCCGTGTGAGCTGCCCCACCGTGCGCGTCACTTGGAAATAACGTTTCATGAACCGTTCGACAGATTGATTCGCCGTTTCGTTGCCACGATAGCCAAGCCGCTCCGCAATCTGGCGCTGCGCATCGAAGGTCAAACGCTCATCCGCCCGCCCGGCAATATCATGCAGATGCAAACGCACTAAATGCAGGAACTTGCGCGCGCGACGGAAATCGCGCAACTCTCGATCGCTTATTTTGCCAAGCGCCGCGATATGCGCCATTCTGCGTGCACCATAACAGGCACGCATCAGCCACATTAAGGTCTGCAAATCGCGTAAACCGCCCTTACCCTCTTTGATATTCGGCTCCAAAAGTGCCCGCGATTCACCAAATTGTTGATGGCGTTTCGCCCGTTCCAACAGCTTGGCCTCAATAAACTCACGCTCATGACCTTCAATCACCTGCGCATCAAACTCTTCAAAGAAGAGCCTCGCCAGTGGCTGACTGCCACTAATGCGGCGCGCTTCCAGCAAATTTGTGCGCGTTTTTATATCCTGAAGCGACTCGCTAACCGCCTCTTTGACGGTACGAACTGAATGCCCCACTTTTAGCTTCAAATCCCACAGCAAATAGAGGATGAGATTGATCAAAGGCTCTAGCTTTGGCGCGCTTTCTTCCTCGATCACGAACATCACATCAACATCGGAATGGAAGAACATTTCATTACGGCCATAACCGCCCGTTGCTAGAATCGCCATTTTGGGTAACTTTGGCATTTTTGCCTCGCCCGCGCGGCGGATACGCGTAATCAGCTTATCCATCAATAATGCTCGCGCTCGCGCCGCTCTACGACTCCCCGGATTCGCCTGAAATTCCTCACGAATTTCCGCCATAGCCTGCGTATATTCGGCCAAAATCGATTCACCTAACTCTACCTGAAGCGCGCTAATATCCATATTCCAATTATGCCGCAACGCAAAATAAAGCGCAACGCCTGCCTTGTCATAAAAATGTAACAAGAAAATGGTACTTTAGTCATGATGACAAAGAACAAAGATTCAGATTCTAAAAAGACACTCCCCACCCCAGCAGGAGTGCAGAAAGTGATTGCTCAACTCACAAAAGAACAAACCCAAACCCTTAGAACCAGCTTAGGCCTCTCTGTCCCTCAGCTAAAAACCCTAGTGCAAGATCGCTTCAACGAGCTGGTGACAGAAGCAATCAAGGGAACCAAAGCACCTGGAGAAGCAAAAGCCTTCAAAATTTTGAGCACCGAGTTTCACCAACTTAGCACTACTTTATCAGATGATAAAAATTTACCCGATTTGAAAGATCACAAAGGTGAAATTGCAAATTTACTAAGTAAGCTTTCACCTATTAGAGAACAGAAAGCCCAAGAGTATAATAAATTAAAAGAAGAACATAAAAACGACCCAAAGAAATATGGAGATCCAGTATATAGAATTGGATCTGAGTACCTTGCAGAAGAGCGAGATTTAGTTCAAGCCACCGCACAAAAAATATTTTCGTACAATTCGCTTCCGCCCTTCATCACCCGTTCCATTGAGGACCAAATCAAGAATCAAGTACGCCAAGAAGGAAGTGAAGGGGCGAAGGTGTTTAAAACGATTGAAAGCCTCACTCTCGAAGTCACTGGAACAAAAAAGGAAAAAATCGCACATTACGATCTCGAGGAAAAACGTCGCAAATTTGAGAAGACACAAGTAAAAGGCATCGCCGCTATTAGCGCAGCGCTAGCGGCCGAGCTAAAGAAGTTCGGTTTTACCCCCCAAAACTTGGAATACATCAACCTTCCTGATGGATTGGCCGATCGATTTAAAGCATTAGAAGGGGATGAAATCACCATCTCAACTGACGACTTAAAAACGGCAGCTAAGAAGATAGCACAGAAAATCCATAAAAATGACAACGCCATTGATCTATTGGATAATGCCGCCAACACGCTTTATGAAACCGCCAGCTTCAAAAAAACACACACCCTCAAACAACATTTCAGATCACGCCTTGGGCAACCGATCCAATCCCCCTCCACCCACGATAGGGATGTTCGAAGCACCCTCACCGCAATCGGCGCAGGATTAGTCTTAAGCGGCACTGCAAACATTGCAAGCCAGATTATCAGTGAAAAAGAAGCCGAACGTGCAGCAGCTCTTCGCGAAAAGGGAGAACCCGTAGAAAATGTTTCCACGGCTTCCAGTGTTGTTTTCAAAACCGTTATCTCCACTTTAGCCATTATTGGCGTAGGATTTATAATTGATGGGGCCATGGGTGGTAAACACACCAAACGACTCATTGAAATGATTAGCGGTCAAGGTGCCGGAAGAGGGGTTTAACAAACCACACTCTTCCTATAGTATCCATCCCATGACAACTCTCGCAAATAAACAAATACTCTTCCTTGGCACCGGTGAAATGGGACAACCTTGTCTTGTTGAATTGCTCAAACGCACTGATGTAAATCCAACGGATGTAACCATTATTACGGGTACTTCCGCAGGGAAGGACAAAGCTGCCGTTGAAGCACGCTTGGAGGTAGCAGGTATAAGCCCCCCCTACCCTAACATGACATCCCGCACAGAAGTGAAAAACCACCCCCCTGTCGAGGCAGATATTGTCATACTCGCGGTAAAGCCGAACTATGCCAAAGAAGTATTAAGCCAACATAAGGCCGCTATTAGCGACAACACCACGCTTATCAGTATGGCGGCAGGCAAAATGTCTAGTGACTATCTAACCTATGTGACCACGAACCCCAAGGTCGTCCGCATTATGCCACACTTGCCTAAAGCCGCTTATGCGCTTTATGGCACCGATGAAGAAGCCATCCAAACCACGCAAATGGTCTGCGGTGGCCTCGGCGAAGGCTTCCGCCTAGAAGAGGAAGACGTCATGCATGGCTACACAGGAGCCGCCGGCTCCATGCCTGCCTTTATTGCACGCTTTATTGACAGTTTTGCCAATAAGACTGCTCAGAAACAGGCTTCAGAACAACTGCGCAAGCTCGCATCAAACACCCCCACCAAACATGAAGAGGGGCAAGGAGCAATTGAAGGAATCACAAAACGGTGCACCGCTTTTTACAAAAACGGACTCAAAATCTCTCAACATTATTTGGATGACAAGCGTGGAGAAAAAATATTCCAAGCCACCCTCGCTGGCACGTTAGATGACCTATCAACCGGTCAGTTCACTCCTGAAACTTATATCGAAAAAGTCCGCAGCAAAAAGGGCACCACCAACGCCGGATTGCTCTATATGGGTAGCAAACCACCCCAAGACCCTGCTTGGGGAACCCAAGAGCAGCTTAGCGCGCAAAATGCTATGGCCATCAAGTATGACGCTAAATTGAAGCCAGAAAATGCGATTACGTATGCCGTGATTGCCGCTGCTGAACGCTCAGCAGGCGCCGCCCAAGACGCAAATGACCCCCTATATGGTATTGATGACACTACAATCAATGCGTTGGCAGAAGACCTCGTCATCAAACTTCCAAATCACACGCCATAATAAAAAAGGCGAGTCTCTCGACCCGCCTCGTTTATTCAAGAACTGAAGAGTGAACTATGCGTTCGCTACTTTCGCGACTTCATCCGCGAAATCTTCTTCGGCTTTCTCGACACCTTCACCAAGCGCAAAGCGACGGAAGCCCGTAAGCTCGATAGGAGCGCCGACTTCTTTTTCTGCTTCTTTCATCGCTTCCGTCACCGTGGCTTTACCATCGATCACAAAAACTTGCTCAGGAAGAACGATCTCTTCGTAGAATTTACGGATACGGCCTTCGACCATTTTCTCCG
This sequence comes from Rickettsiales bacterium, assembly GCA_029252805.1. Taxonomy (NCBI): domain Bacteria; kingdom Pseudomonadati; phylum Pseudomonadota; class Alphaproteobacteria; order Rickettsiales; species Rickettsiales bacterium. The sequence continues at coordinate 20,559 of JAQXAR010000036.1, read as the reverse complement.
CAATTTCAACAGGCTTACCCGAAGCGATCGCTTGTTCTTTAAGAACTTCACGCTCACGCTCGATAAGGTCCGCTGATACTTCTTCGCGGGTCAAAGCTTCAGGGCGAGCCGCAGCAACATGCATCGCTACTTGCTTACCAAATGCTTCAAGTGCCGTTTTATCGCCGGTTGATTTCAACGCAACCAACACACCGATTTTACCAAGACCAGGCTTCACCGCAGTGTGAATGTAAGGAACAACGATACCGTCATTCTCTTCCAAATACGCCACACGACGAAGGTTCAAGTTCTCACCAATTTTAGAGATACCTTCTGTCACCAAAGCTTCAACAGTCGAACCGTTGTTCTCTTTAGTTTTGAGTGTATCTGCACATTCGCAACCGGCTTCAATCGCCGTATTTACAAATGTCTCAGCAAGTGCTTGGAACTGATCGTTGCGAGCAACGAAATCAGTCTCCGAGTTCAACTCAATCATTGCGCCTTTCGTGCCCGAAGTAGCAACCGCTACCAAGCCTTCAGCCGCAACACGACCGGCTTTTTTAGCCGCCGCTGCCAGACCTTTAGTACGCAACCAATCAACCGCTGCGTCCATGTTACCACCTGCTTCCACAAGTGCTTTTTTACAATCCATCATACCAGCGCCGGTAGATTCACGTAATTCTTTGATTTTTGCTGCAGTAATTTCAGCCATAATCTTATCTCTCTTATATTCTATATCGTTTAACTTAAGATGCTTTTTTAGCGTCTGCTTTATCGTCAGCGGCTTCATCTTTTTTAGCGTCTGCTTTTTCGTCAGTTGCTTCCTCTTTTGGAGCAACTGCTTCCTTAGCGGCAGGCTTTTTCTCTTCTACTGCTTTGCCTTCTTCAGCTGCTTTCTTGCGGCTTTTCTTAACAACCACTTCAGCGCCCGCTTTTGCTTTCGCTTTTGGAGCTTCTGCTACTGCCGTTTCCGCTTCAGGAAGCACTTCCGCTTCACCCGCATCTGCAGGAGTAGCAGCCATTGATGATTGCAAACCGTCAAGCGCAGCATCTGCAATGAGGTTACAATAGAGGCGAATCGCTTTCGTCGCATCATCGTTACCCGGAATAGGATAAGTGATGTTTTCGATAGAAGAGTTACTATCAACGATACCGATTACAGGAATACCAAGCTTCGCCGCTTCTGCAACTGCGAGACTCTCGCGGTTAGTATCAACGATAAAGATCAAGCTAGGCTGCCCGCCCATTTCTTTAATCCCGCCCAAAGAGCTTTCAAGTTTGATCTGCTGACGCGCACGTTGCAGACGCTCTTTTTTCGTAAGATTTAGATCTTCACGACCCGCTTCTTCTTCAAGCTTGCGAAGTGTGCGGATAGAGTTTTGGATGGTGTTCCAGTTAGTGAGCATTCCGCCCAACCAACGTTGATCCACATAATACTGACCACAACGTGTTGCAGACTCAGACACAAGCTCACTGGCTTGACGCTTCGTGCCTACGAAAAGGATACGGCCATTTTTTGCCACAGTTTCGCGAACCACAGCCAATGCTTGGTGAAGCAACGGAACAGTTTGTTGTAGATCGATGATATGCACATCGTTACGTACGCCATAAAGGTAAGGCGCCATTTTAGGGTTCCAACGACGAGTACGATGTCCGAAGTGAACACCTGCGCCAATTAGGTCATGCATAGAAAATTTAGGTAAAGCCATTGCTTTTACTCCTGTTTACGGTTTATTCCTCTCAAGGGCGAAGCGTGAACTATTAACATAGTCACCGTAATGCGGCCCAAGATGTGAAGTGAATAACGGACAACCCGTCATTCCTGTGCGCGTTAGATAGGCTAAAAACTGGCTTAAATCAAGGGCTTTTTACCCCCCTATCCATCGTCATTGCCCGACTTGTTCGCGCAATCCACTCATAAGCCTTAAACCGCCAATGGATACTGCAACAAGTTCAGCATGGCTGTCATAAAAAAGTAAGACGGGCGGGAAATAAAAATAACATCTCCCCCTTCCGGCCTAAAAATAATGCGCTAAACTCTAAATATAGGCTCAGAAAACTGTGACTAGGCCTTCTTCTTCAACGCCTTCACCATCTCATCATCCATCTTCACATGCACATCGCGTTGTGGGAATGGAATTTCGATGCCGTTTTCGGCGAAGCTGTCCCAAATGGCGAACAGGATTTCGCTTTTTACATTGGAAACACCGTTGGACGGATCTTCGATCCATGCGCGGAGCTCTAAATCGACAGAATTATCGCCAAATCCAGTAATTAGGCAGGCTGGGGCTGGATTCTCTAACACACGCCCAATATCTTTAATCGACTCTAAAATAAGGCGTTTTGCCTCATGTGGATCGGCGTTATAGGAGATCCCCACGGGCACTTTCAAGCGCACCGATTTACTACTATAGGACCAGTTAATCACGCGCTGCGTAATCAAATCTTCATTCGGAATCAGATGCTCTTTACCATCTCGCGTAATGACCGAAACATGACGCCCAGAAAGCTTATTAATCCAGCCATACGTGTCCTCTACTTCGATCACATCGCCCGGCTTAATCGAACGATCTACCAGCAAAATAATGCCTGAAATAAAGTTGGAAACAATTTTCTGCAAACCAAAACCGATACCGACACCGACCGCACCTGAGAAGACAGCCAAAGCCGTAATATCAATCCCTACCGAACTAACGCCGACCAAAATGGCAAAGGTAACAAGAGCAATCTTAATCAACTTCGATAATAGCACCTGCAATGACGGCGTTAGCCCCGAAACATTACGGATATAACGCTCACTTAACCCCGAGAATGAAATCGCACCCCACAAAAGGAAGCCAAGTGTAATCAATCCCTTAGCGACAGTTAAGAGCGAAATATGCAAATCGCCCGCATCAAATGCAATTTCATCCAAAAATTTAACCGTAGAATCAAGCCAACCGAGAATATTCAACGCCGCGACCGACCAAGCAATCATCGCAATAAGTTTCGAAAAAGCGGGATTTCGAACAAAACCGGAGAAGAAACGAATCGCCACCCATGCCGCCGTCAAATTCGCAAAAACCACCAGTAAACGACTCGGTTGATCCAGTTGGGAGACCACCAGCAGAGACAATAACTGCAAAGTCAGCCACGTAAGCGGTAAGATAATACCTCGCTTCGTCGCCTTGGTTGCGAAGCTATTTAACACGCCAATCGACTGATAAACCTTACTAAAAACAGGAGCAACACGACGAGCAGCAATAAAAGCGACCATCAAAGTGGTGCCAAGCACAGCCAATTGCACCAAAGTCCCTGTCACCAATAGCTCATCGGTTACCCAGCGAATAACCTGTTCTAAATTTTGAGAAAACTGGAGCGTATTTAACCATTCTTGCATGCGATCTATCATGCTTAAAACCCACGCTCACGCAAGCGCTTAAGCATAGAGTTGTCATAAAACCTTAACACTATGCGCAGAGCCGCTCTGGTATTATTTAAGGGTGGAAAAGTCTGTTCAAAATCCGGTGACAAATAACACCTCTAAATCCCTTCTTCCGGAAGGGGTGATGACAAATGCTCGCTCCCAGACAACAGAGCCCCCTAAACACTCCCATGCTTTCGGCCTTCCTGACGCTCCAGGAACCACGAATACTCCGGGGAATTGGGCAGTTACAGACGATCGTTGGTTAAAAGATAAAAAACATTGGACAGATACCGCTTCCGGTAAAGCAGGGATTGAGTTTGCCTCACGCATCACCCTAGGGGGAATTTTATACAGCTTGATGGAAAACAGCCAAGCGATGAAAAATATGGGCACCTATTCTCGCGCCAACCACGCATCGCGTGCTGCAAGCGGAGAAGCGCGTTTCTTAGAAAAAATTGCTTTCGGCCTAGACAATACCGTCGGCAAGACAATCATCGGCATTACCGATAAACTCTACTTCCGGGGGGCTTTACACAAAGAATATAACCCCGTCACCAAGCGTGATGAGATCGCTTACAATGGCCGCGGCGAAGCCGTTACGAAGGCACGTCAGTTTACTCGCTTCCGCGAAACCCGAAGCATTCATGACAATCAAACACGCCCCGGCCGCAGCATCGGCGCAGAAATGACAGTTGTCACCGCCTCATTCGCCGCGATGAGTACTGGCTCTGCCATCATGCGCAACCTCCTCTCTGGCATACTGAACCCCAAAGAGCGCAAATCATGGACCAAAGACGGTAAGTTTGATGTGGCCCATATTGCCCAAAAAACAGCAAGGAAAATCTGGAGAATAGGAACTTACAACGCCGGTGAAGATGCTGTTGCCGCCTTACCTTATGTCTTCTATATGCGCTGGCAGCGTAATATGCTGGATAAAGCATTTAAAGGCTTCAAATATTCCTCTGATGGCGTTGATAATGGCGGTGGTTACCGTATTGACGATGAGGGTAAAGTTAGAGATCACATGCTACTCGCAGGGGCAGCAGATTTACAGGGGCGCTTCACCATTTATAACGTCTTCACGCAACTCTATCGCGATGTATATGACAATATCGCAAAAGGTGTAAATGAATGGTGGAGCGATGGAATGAAGATTGCGGCACCTGATTGGTTGAAAAACCCGAACCAGATACCTGCACGCACAGCTAGTGGCCTAAAACACGTTGTGCGCTATACCACCATCAGCACAATACGCTCTATTATCCAAATGACTCCATCCGTGCCCTTTTTCTCTATTTTCCGCGTACCAGGCAGTAAAGTCAATGGCATGGCCGTACATGCTAAACATGGCGCATTGCACTTTCTGGAGACCAATAAAGAAGGCAAAGTCATTACACAAAATGGTAAAGCCAAACTGGGAAAAGCCGTACGTGCAAACCTTGGAGCCACTTACTTCAAGGGTGACTATTACACGAACGATGGCAATAGAGGCGTCGACCCGCGCTATAAATACCTTTCCGCGAAAGTTCGTGAAACGCAGACCCAACCTCCGATGGGATTTGCAGATGGCACCCGTTTTGACAAACCCGCCGCATTCTTCTATCGCGAAAATGCTGATGGCACTGGCCCACACCCAACGAAAGCCTTTAATCCGAACGGCTACAGTAAAGACGGCAGAGAGTTAAGCAATTCTCTCGCGATGAGAGCATCCGATAAGGTTGCACGCTGGATACATAGAGCAACCGAGAATGACACATGGGCCAAAGCAACAGACGGTATCTTCAAATTAGCGGGTTATAAAGGCGATGATAAAGCCACAAAATTCGCGCGCCGTCGCCTTGCGAAAGAATCACTCATGGCGGGCATTCCTTATGCCTCTTACTTTGCCGCTAAGGTTTTTACGCGTGAATCTTATGTAAATGAGCAAATGAACATGGGAGTTGAACGCATGGTCGATGGCCTTTTAAAATTCAGTGGGCAAGAAATCAAAGCCGGTATTTCCGAAATTTCCAATACCGTCATGCGTCAATCTTTAGAAGATCCTGAGCGTCAAGCTCAACTCATTAAACGCCATCTGGATAACAGCTCCGATAATTCTCCACGTCCAATAGATTGGAACGTGAAGCTTCATGCGGACGCTCTAGAAAACAAGGCAAATGACACTCCTCTTGATAGAGCTGAAACCATAAAAACCCTCAACCAAGAACGCACGAATTACTATAGTAATAAATTTGATAAATCGACAAAGAAGGATGACCTGTTAGCCAAAGATGCATCCAGTAATTGGAAAGAAAAGCAGGAAGAAACCGCAGAAGTCGAAACACAAACGCATCTCTCTTGAAACTAAGCTCAAAGCCGTTAAGTTGACGCCTCAACGAGGAGAGAAGTTATGAAAAATATAGCAGTCATATTATCCGGATGTGGTTATCTTGATGGAGCCGAAATTCGCGAATCCGTACTTACCCTCCTCTATCTTGATCAACAAGGCGCAAGCGTGCAATGTTTCGCTCCTGACATCGAACAGATGCATGTAGTCAATCATCTAACCGGCGAAGAAGTGGCGAGCGAATCCCGTAACGTGCTGACAGAATCCGCTCGCATCGCACGCGGCGAAGTTAAAGATCTCGCCCATTTAAACGCCACTGTTTTTGACGCATTACTTATTCCTGGTGGGTTCGGCGTAGCCAAGAATCTCTCAGACCTCGCCATCAAAGGGGCTGATGCAACTGTGAATGATGATTTCAAACGTGTCACAAAAGATTTCCTCAGCCAGCAAAAACCGATTGGCGCCATTTGCATTGCTCCCGCCGTTCTCGCCGCAGCTGTCAGCGGTGACTATGCCCCCACCCTCACCATCGGTGATGATGCCGATACAGCAGGTGCCATCGAAGCATTTGGCGGCACCCATCAGAATTGTGAAAGCGCCGCGTATATCTATGATGAAACCCTAAAAATCGCTTCTTGCAGCGCTTATATGCGCGAAGATAAGCTGGCAAATATCGCCAAAGGCATCGAACAAGTCGTCAACAAAGTGATGGCGGCTGCTTAAGCACTCATTTCTATTTGATTTTAGCGGCGCTCAACGCTAGATTCCCGCGCATGACAGCTACTCAGACAAAACCGTCCCCGCTCCTCGAACAAGCTATGCAATACGGCATGAGCGAAGAAGAATATAACAAGGTACTGACGATCTTGGGCCGCGAGCCTAATATTACCGAGCTCGGTATCTTTTCCGTGATGTGGTCTGAGCACTGCTCCTACAAGACGACTCGCAAGCACCTCGGCACCTTGCCGACCGAAGCGCCACATGTGATTTGCGGCCCGGGTGAGAATGCAGGAATCATTGATATTGGCGATAACCAAGCCATCATCTTCAAAATGGAATCGCACAATCATCCTTCTTACATTGAGCCTTACCAAGGCGCTGCAACTGGAGTTGGTGGTATCTTGCGCGATGTCTTCACCATGGGCGCTCGCCCGATTGCGCTTATGAACGCATTGCGTTTTGGTTCACCTGAACATCACAAAACCCGCCACTTAGTAAACGGTGTGGTCGAAGGTATTGCCGGTTACGGCAACTGCGTTGGCGTGCCAACCGTTGGCGGTGAAACCCAATTTCATAGCAGCTACGATGGCAATATTCTCGTAAACGCGATGGCGGTTGGCCTCGCACGTGCCGATAATATCTTCTATTCAGCCGCCGCCGGTATCGGCAACCCTGTGGTTTATGTTGGCTCAAAAACGGGCCGTGACGGTATCCACGGCGCAACCATGGCTTCGGCTGAATTTGATGATGATTCCGCTGAAAATCGTCCCACCGTTCAAGTCGGCGATCCCTTCACTGAGAAACTCCTTATCGAAGCGTGCCTAGAATTAATGGAAGAAGATGCCATTATCGCCATTCAAGATATGGGCGCGGCTGGCCTCACTTCTTCATCGCTAGAGATGGCGGATAAAGGCGGTTGTGGTATCGAACTCGAACTTGATAAAGTCCCGATGCGCGAAGAAGGCATGACGCCTTACGACCTGATGCTTTCTGAATCTCAAGAACGTATGTTGATGGTGCTGAAACCAGAAAAACAACATATCGCCGAACGTATCTTTAATAAGTGGGAACTCAATATCGCCACTATCGGCACACTCACCGATACAGGCCGCTTGGTTCTAAAATGGCATGGTGATGTGGCAGCCGATATTCCGGTAGCACCGCTGGCCGATGAAGCACCGATCTATGATCGTCCGCATATTCCAACACCCGCAAAACCTGCGATTATGGAAACCGAAGACGCCTCTCTCGAAGCCTCGCTCAAAACCCTCATGGCCTGCCCTGAGATCGCCTCAAAAAGCTGGATCTACCAGCAATATGACCACATGGTCATGAATGATACTTTCGCACGCCCGGGTGGCGATGCGGCAATCGTACGTATCCACGGCACCGAAAAAGGCGTCGCGATTACCACCGATTGCACCCCGCGCTATTGCTATGCAGACCCTATAGAAGGCGGTAAACAAGCCGTGGCTGAAACATGGCGTAACCTCGTTTCTGTTGGTGCGAAACCGATGGCAATCACTAACTGTCTGAACTTCGGTAATCCTGAACGTCCTGAGATTATGGGACAGCTGGTCGGCGGTATTGATGGTATTCGTCAAGCCTGCCTACGCCTCGACTACCCGGTCGTTTCGGGTAATGTCTCGCTTTACAATGAAACCAACGGCACTGGCATCCACCCGACTCCAGCCATTGGCGGCGTTGGTTTAATTAAAGAACTCGATACGGCGATTGCTTCGCATGTGGAGAGTAACGATCTCACCCTCTTCCTCGTCGGAAAAACTGAAGGCCATTTAGGCGCTTCACTTTACTTGCGCGAAATTGAAGGTCGTGAAGAAGGCGCACCACCGCCTGTCGATCTAGATGCTGAATATGATAATGGTAGTTTCGTTAGCAAAATGATTTCTGAGCGTCGCGTCAGCGCCTGCCACGATCTGTCTGATGGCGGCTTGCTCGTATCCCTCACGGAAATGTGTTTCAAAAACGGTATTGGTATGAACGTGGCTCTGCCAGAAGGCAAAAACACTATCGCCTTTGCTTACGGTGAAGACCAAGCACGCTATGTGCTAGCCGTTGCCCCTGAGCACACGCAAGCCATCCGCGAGGCCGCAACCGCCACCGAAATCATCCTAACCGAACTCGGCACCACCGGCGGCGATGAGCTAAACATCGAAGGCCAATTCAGCACCAAAATCGCTGAACTACGCGAGCTAAACGAAAGCTGGTTGCCAGACTATATGGCGGGTTAAACTGTCATTAAACTGTAACGCCGATCCGTTACAATTGACGGATGAGTTCGCAAACCTTCTATCATGGCACCCAAACCGCTATCCATCAGACGGACAAGCCGTATTTGGATCCTAGTAGAGCGCCAGTTGGTAAGGATGAAGGTGATCCAAATCGACCACACACCTTTGTAACGCCCGATAAATTATGGGCAAAAGTCTTTGCACTGAAAGCTGAAAATACCAGAAGCACTTCTGTCGATAATGGAGTTCCATGCATTGTTTACGCAGGAAAGCCCAAAGGGATAAAACCTGGCTGGCTCTATACTTGCCCTGAAGATCCAAATAAACCGTTCGAAGAAACTATTGCACGCGGCAAAGGTACTGGCATGTATGTGAGCTATGATCCCGTTAAAATCACTCAACCAGAACATGTCCCCAGCCTAGAGCATGTAATGAAACATGATAATCTTCAAGCATTCTCCTTACGCGAAGGAATTGATACAGAAAAATGGAGCCAAGCCAACCGAGATGCCTCTCGCTCCGGTAAACAAGCCGAATTCTATAAACAGCAAATCAAAGCGGGAAACCTCACCCACCTCAATGCTGAGATGAATATCTCTCCCCATCCAAACTATGCTGTTAGTCAAGAAAAGAGTTCTGCACTTTCGATGAATAAACCTTCTAACCTTGCTGTAAGCGACGTCTTAAAAATAACAGCTGCCGTAACGATAGCTATTGGCCTAGCAACAAGTTTTACCCTCCCAGTAGCATTAGTCGCAGCGAGTATATTTGGCGTTGGCGTTTACGCCAAAAAACAGGAAAACTTTAAAAATCATACGACTACTGACATCATGGATCCCTCCCCCCTTCGACATCGTCCCACGGCAACATTAAGTAAAACTCCAGTTCAACAACCTTCACCTTCCGCCAACATCAACTATCGCAATAACTTCACCGAGAAATATGAGGCCGAAAAGAACGCGCCGCAAACAGCTCAAAACCGCTAACTTACAGCTCTTTCCCGCCTTTTTACCATCCATGCAACGGCAAGTGCAGCCGCTAATTTACTAAGTACTGAGGCGATGATGGAGCCTAGGGTCAACACGCCCGGCACGACCATATCGGCGCCGTAAAGGAACAGGCACGTATCAATCGGTGCGGCGATCAGGCTGGACATAAAAATACGCGAAGATAGTGGGCGCTTGGTGACGGTATAGACCAGCCAATCGACAAATTCGCTGACTAGAAAGGCTAACCCACTGGCCAAAGCGATCTCCGGTGCGGCGAGAAAGTAAGACAGCACCGTCCCCACCAACAATAGAATCAGCACCTTGTTGCCAATCTCACGTTGCGAAAAATCTCTAAATACAAGCACTAGCCCCGGCAATGCAGCAAAGGGTGTCCAGCTTCCGCCGCCCGGCAGATCCCACACAGGTGCCCAACTAAATGCCCAGTTCAAGAACGGGATCAAAAGTAGGTAACTAACCGAGAATATATGCGCTTTAAGCCAATTCATGGCGGCACGCTAACATAAAAGGGTTCAAAATTGGAGTTAAGAGTTTGTAATGGAGGGCTACTCGCCGCTATTGTTTAACAACGCATCGACCTCATCGCCATCGAGCCCGCGCATTTCCGCCTCTTCTTCGGTTGGCAAAGCCTTATCAACCGTTGCTTCAGCTGAGGCCGCATCTATAGAAGCAGCTTTCGCACCCTCTGCCTCAATCTCTGCAGCAAGCATATTCGCTGCATTTTCTTCCAACACCTCTTGCGTCAGCACTGCCATACGGCTCAGTGAGAAACGTTCAATTTTAAAAGGCGTGCGAATATCAGTCTTTTGCATCGCTTCATAAGCAGAAGAAGCTTCGACCTCGATAAAGTCTCGAGCCGAGGTAAATACGCGATAACAACCATCCGGCAGTACGATCGAACTTCCCGCAAATTGGATCGGTTCAAACGACTCCTGCATTTGTGCTTGGGTCATTTGCGGTGGTGGTGGCGTTAATTCTTCAAATTCCATATTACCACCCTACCCTAAATGCCTTAATTTTTTGCTAAGATTGCGCCGGCTAAATAGAGCGACCCGCAAATAATGATTGGCCGCTTATGCGAAGCTGCCATCGTCAGCGCGACACTTGCATCATTCTCAATTTCACATTTAATATCAAATTCTTGGCATATTTCACAGAGAAGCTCGGGCGCAACATATTCCGTCTCATCAGGGATAATGGTGGCAATTATTCTTTCTGCTTTATTTTGCCATATTTCAATAAAAGCAGCCGCATCCTTATCAAATTTCATCGCGAGCACTAAAACTGGCTTGTGTGGTAATTTCTCTGCCCATTTGGCTAATTCACGCCCCGCCATCGCATTATGCGCGCCATCGAGATAGAGCGGAAGCGCTGCTGGCACATTTGGATGCGTGATACGCTGCAACCGAGCCGGCCACTGCGCCGCCTGCAGTCCTTCGGCCATTTGACATGGTGTGATTTCAGGGTGCGTGTGCCGCAAACACGCGATAGCCAAGGCCGCATTGCCCACCTGATGCTCGCCCTCTAAGCGTGGCATCGGCATTTTCCAACGCTCATCGCCTTGAATAAACTCCCACCGCTCGCCGCTGATGATCTCATAACTCCACGCCTCACCAGCCAGATGGAAATCCGCTGACTTCGCCGTAATGGCTGCAAGAGCTTCCAACTCTTGGTTTGCGATAAAAGCCGGCACGCTGGCGCGTAAAATACCCGCCTTCTCACCGGCAATCTCCGCAAGCGTATTGCCGAGATAATCCTGATGATCCAATCCGATGGGCGTGATGATAGCGGCTAAAGGTTGCTCCAAAATATTAGTGGAATCCAACCGCCCACCGAGGCCTGTTTCAAGCAAAACGACATCGGCCGGTGTTTCTGAGAAAGCGACCAAAGCCGCCACCGTCGTCGCCTCAAAGAACGTGCTGGGACATTCATTCTGCAGATCTTGAATGCGCTTAAGTATCGGCATTAATTGCGCTTTGGTAATCGGCTGTCCGGCCAGCACAATACGCTCGCAAAAACTCACCAAATGCGGCGAGGTATATTTATGCACGCGCTTGCCGGCCGCTTCTAACATAGCCTGCATCAGCGCAAGCGTTGAGCCTTTGCCATTCGTGCCGGCAATATGAATCACGGGGGGTAGCTTATGATGCGGATTATCCAACGCCGCGAGCAAAGCTTCCGTCCGCTCCAACCCGGGATCAATCACCTTTAGATGCGGATTCGGTAGCTGCTCTAGCAGTGCTGCAAGTTCTGGATCTGGGTCAAATGCCATGATGAATTCCTACATTATGTACGCGCAGATACTCTACACCGCTTGTCGCGAGTTGTTTGGAATATTTAAGCGTCAACTCATCACGCTCGCGGGCTGGAACATCGGTAAATAACGTCATAAAAGATTTGCGCGAATGACCAACATAAAGCGGCACACCCAAAACCTTAAACTCTGCAATGCGGTTGATAAGTTCGAGCGATTGCTGCGCCGTTTTGCCGAAACCAATGCCGACATCAAAAATGATACGGTTTTTGGCAACACCCTTTGTTTGCAGCCACGCGATTTTTTGTTGGGCGAAAGTCAAAACTTCTGCCACCACATCTAAATCATCCGCCACAACCCTGCTTGGATCTGCAGGAACAGAAAGTGAGTGCATCAATACATAAGAAGCGGCTGGCTGTTTCGCTACTTCCTCAATCAAGGCTTCATTGCTGGCGGCAGAGACATCATTGATCATTTCCACCCCCAGCGCGAACGCTTTAGCCGCCGTTTCTGCATGGCGCGTATCCACACTGATAGTGGCTTCGCCCTTTAACGTCGTTAAGACAAGTTCCAAACGCTGCCACTCTTGCGTTGGCGAAATAGCCTCCGCATTCGGGCGAGTCGATTCTGCACCAATATCCAAAATATCCGCACCCTCGGCAAGCAGCTGCCTCGCATGCGTAATCGCGGCTTGCGGGTCAAATACCGTGCCTGCATCCGAAAAAGAATCCGGCGTCACATTCACGATGCCGATAATCTTAGTCTTTAGAATTTGGCTCAATGGCTTTCCCATAACGGGATGCACCCAATCCGACGCAATCTCTTTAAGCGGGCGCATGACAAAACCCCGCTCAAGCATCTGCGCATGTGGAACCGTCAAAGATTCGCTCTCCAGCACTTCATCACCGTAAAGCAAAATATCCAAGTCGATGCTACGCGGGCTCCATAGGCCTAATTTCTCACGTCCCAACTCTTGTTCAATTTGCTGGAGTTTTTGCAATAACGCTTGTGAAGTTAGCTCCGTCTTCCCCGTCAGCGCAGCATTGATAAAAGGAATATCCCATTCTTTGGGCGCACCATCGGCCAGAAGTGCGGGCGCCTCGTAGTAACTGGAAACCACAATATCGCGAATAAAGCGCTGCATCAGCACAGTCGCACGCTGCAAATTCGCATCTCTATCGCCTAAATTACTACCTAAGCCTATCGCTACCTTCACCATGCGCGCAAGATGATGGATTTATGCAGAAATTCAAGCTAATAGACCTATATGAGTATCGTTTACGTTAAAGGTGCTTTCGTCCAAGAGGCGCAGGCACACATCTCCATCGCTGAACGCGGCTTTCGCTATGGCGATGGCTTGTTCGAATCTATCTACATTCAAGCCGGGCAAGCCAGGCATCTAAATCGCCACTTAAAGCGCTTAGCAAACGGGCTTCAAGCCTTGCGTATCTCAGCCCCTAAAGAGGAGCTTGAAACCCTTGTTCAACAGCTCATCGTACATAATAAAACAATAGAGGGCGTACTTCGCCTCTCAGTGAGTCGTGGTATTGGCAGCGCAGGCTACTTACCGACCACACAAGACCCTCCGACTGTCGTCGCTGAGATCACTCCCTTACCTGAGTTTTCAGAAGACCCGCTGAAATTATGGCTCAGCAATTGGCGCAAGCCATCACGTCGAAGTTTACCCGTAGAAGCCAAGCTTTCTCAGGGTGTCAATTCCACTCTAGCGCGAATGGAAGCGCACGAGCATGGCTGCGATGAGGCTCTCATGCTCAATCCCCAAGAGGCCATTTGCGAAGCGAGCAGCGCTAATATCTTCTGGCGCCTAGGAGGGTTAATTTACACTCCTGCCGATAGCTGCGGCTTACTGAAAGGCATCGCCCGCGAAATCTTACTCGAAGAATGGCAGGTGCAAAAAGCCGCTTTCGATTTAGAAACACTCCAAGGGGCCAATAGCGTGATGATCTGCAATAGCATCCGCGGCGCTATGCCAATCCTCAGTCTTGATCCACAAGGCTGGCAATGGTTCGATAGCTCGCTCGCCGATGAAGCACAGGCTATCCTCGATGCCACGCCTTAACACTTCATTTACAATGAAGTGGGAAAATCCACTAGAGTTTGCAAAGCGCTATGCCGCTTATGCCTCACTCGTCTTTCTGCACAGTAGTCTAGAGCACCCAGAACATGGCACCCTCTCCATCCTCGCCGTTAATCAAAAAAAACAGCTCGGCAGCTGGGATGAGCTCGAGCAAGCCTTAAGCCCGCAAGCCGACACCCCATGGAATGAACGCTGGTTCGGTTATTTTGGCTATGAAGCGGCACATGAAAGCAAGACAGCCGCCTCTATTATCCCCATGCCTTCCCTTTGGTTTGCCCAATATAAAACCGTATTCGTGTTTAATCATGACCAGCGCACACTCCAACGCTTCGGAGATGCAGTTACAGAACACCCCGTTACGCCTACTGATACCCCCCCCCTCGCCTCTCTCTGTAGCAATATGGATAAGGCGCGCTATATCGAATCCGTTGAACAGACCCTAGAACAGATCGCCGCCGGTGAATTTTACCAAGCTAATATCACACGCAAATTTTATGGCGAGTTTAGCGAGCCCCCCGAACCCTTCGCAGTTTTCGAAAAGCTTTGCGAAACCAGCCCCGGCACTTACAGCGCTTACTTAAAGTTTGATGGAAAGCACATCCTCTCCTCCAGCCCGGAATGTTTCCTCACCCTCGGACAAGACGGTAAGGTCGAATCCCGTCCGATTAAAGGCACCGCTCCGCGCAGTAGCGATCCACAAACCCTCGCCCATAGCATCAAAGACCGCGCAGAGAATTTGATGATTGTTGACCTCATGCGTAATGACCTCTCGCAGCACTGCAAAGCCGGCAGCGTAGAAACGCATAAATTATTCGAGGTCACCTCCTATGCCACGCTACATCACATGGCATCCACCGTTATAGGCCAACGCGCCGAGCAGCATTCCAGCTTAGATGTCATTAAAGGGTGCTTTCCGCCCGGCTCTATGACCGGCGCGCCTAAAAAAGCCGTGATCGAATGGTGCGAGCAGCAAGAAAAAATGCAACGCGGTATCTATAGTGGCACACTTGGTTGGTTAGCCGCAGATGGCTCCGCCAATCTATCCGTTATCATCCGTACATTGGTCTTAGAAGGTCAAAGGTTCGAATTCCAAATGGGCGGCGGTATTGTTGCAGATTCGAAGCCAGAAAGTGAATGGCACGAAACTTTGACCAAAGCGAAGGGCATTAGCAACTGCCTCAACATCAATCAATCAGAGCTAGAAAATCTCTAATTTTTCTGCAACTTAAAAGTTAACAAAACATTAACTTACTGTTTCTTCTTATTAACTTAAGTCACAGCGTCAAACTCAAACCCGCCAGAATCCACCATGTGCGCCATTTTATCCACATTCTGTGGTATTTGCCCCCAACTAGGTATGCGTTAAATGCATAGCAAGACTTCTAAACTGTCAATTGCATGCTTAAAATAAATAGGTAGATTACATACATGAACAACGGAGATACAATTATGAAAAGAATCGCTAAAGCCACACTCGCTTTGACTGCTTTACTGGCCGTATCTGCATGCGCTCAACCTAACAGCCAAGCCCAAGTGTTCCAAGATTACGATTATGCCCCTGACTATAACAGTTACGGCTATAACACCGCTTCCGCGCCTGCTGAAAGCAACGCATTTAAAATGAACAATTACTACTAGAACAACGATTGCTCTCGTTAATTTAGTTAAAGCCGGTTGAAATGCTCAACCGGCTTTTTTCATTTTAAACAGCACTCCGCCCTCTTTTGAATGCAAACGGCTGGCCGGTTCTGTACCATATTTATTTTCCTTCTCAGCCCCAGGAATAAACCCTAGCCAGAACAGGCCTGCCGCAAGATTCAAATAGGGAAAAGGAAGCAATAATAGCGCCCACCAGCCAGAACGCCCTAGATCATGCAGACGCTTCACCCAGATAAAGAATAAGGCAATAACGGGCACCCCCATCAGCAAAAATCTTACTTCCGGGAAAATCGTGAGCTTAGGCAACTCCCAAGCAACCAAGGCGACCAATAGAGCAACAATCGTACCGAACCAATACTGCGAACGCGAAACGCGCCCGTCGGGACCATAAAAGAATTTTAAAAGACCCACGAGCGCGTACCGTTATTATTAGCGTTAGTTATTAAGAAGCAACAGACTCATCAAACATGGTCTCGAACGCTTCATCCCAGCTACCGGTGGTGGCGGCTTTGGTATATTCCGTCACACGGTTCTCGAAGAAGTTCGTATGCTCAACCCCATTAAGGATCTCATCCATCCATGGTAGCGGGTTCTTATCCACACCGTGATAGATCGGCTCATAACCAAGCTGCATCAAACGACGGTTTCCGATGAAGCGAATGTATTTCTTCACTTCTTCCGCTTTCAAGCCTTCAATTTCACTCACGCCAAATGCCAGATCGATAAAGGCATCTTCATGCGTGATGATCGTTTCGCAAATCTTATAAAGATCGCGCTTAAGCTCTTCATTATCTTCTTCCGGATTTTCATGCAGGAAGGTTTTAAACGTACGGATGATAGAGATCGTATGCAGCGTTTCATCACGTGCAGACCATGCCACAATTTGTCCCATGCCACGCATTTTACCAAAACGCTGGAAGTTCAGCAGAATCGCAAATGACGCAAAGAGCTGTAGCCCCTCAGTGAAAGCACCAAATGCCGCCAAAGTACGTGCAATGCCTGCCTTGGTTTCGACACCAAATTGCTGCATGTAATCGTACTTATCCTTCATTTCCTTATATTTCATGAAGGCCGAATATTCTTCTTCTGGAATGCCCAGCGTATCGAGCAAGTGACTGTAAGCCGCGATATGGATCGTTTCCATATTTGAAAATGCCGCCAGCATCATTTGAATTTCAGTCGGCTTAAACACCGCCGAATAATGCTTCATATAGCAGTTATTCACTTCGATATCGCTCTGCGTAAAGAAGCGGAAGATGTGCATGAGAAGTTCTTTCTCACCCGCACTAATATTAGTTTTCCAATCCTTCACATCATCGGCCAATGGCACCTCTTCAGGCAACCAGTGAATACGCTGCTGCATCAGCCACGCATCGTAAGCCCACGGGTAGTGGAAAGGTTTATAAACCGCTTTTGCATCTAATAGGGACATTTCGTTATCCTCTTTCTCTCTTTTATCTAATTCAATCTTTTACTGGCAAGACAAGCATTCGTCATATTCTGGTTGCGCGTGTGAAGCACCGGCGAGTGCGCCTTCTTTTTTCTTCACTAAGCTCATTTCCATTTGCACGGAATGACTCACTTTATCGGAACGCTGCATCGAGGTCGAGCGGCAATAGTAAAGCGATTTTACGCCCTTTTTCCATGCTTGGTAATGCAACAGATGAAGATCACGCTTATGCACATCCGGCGCAATAAACAAGTTGATGCTTTGCGCTTGGCATACGAAATCTGAACGATCTGCCGCATGCTCAATCACCCAACGCTGGTCCATTTCTTGTGCCGTTTTAAAGGTCAATTTCTCAGCCTCATCAAGGAAATCAAGATGCTGCACTGAACCTTCAGATGAAGAGATTGAACTCCAGATATCTTCATTATTCATACCTCTTTCCGTGAGTAGCTTATCTAAGTGCTTATTGCGCACGGTAAAGCTACCGGATAGCGTTTTCTGTACGAATACATTCGCCGCATAAGGCTCGATCCCCGGCGATGAATTACCACCAATAACCGAGATAGACGCCGTTGGCGCAATCGCCATTTTATTAGAGAAACGCTCCATCACGCCGACTTCCGCCGCATCCAAGCAAGGCCCCCGTTCTTCAGCCAACTTAACCGAAGCCGCATCGGCACCCTTACGGATATGTGCGAACATTTTCTTATTCCAAACCTTCGCCATCACAGACTCAAACGGAATACCTTTTTCTTGCAAGAACGAATGGAAACCCATCACACCCAGACCAACCGAACGCTCACGCGTTGCGGAGTAAGCCGCACGAGACATTTCAGCCGGAGCCGTCTCAATGAAAGACTGCAATACATTATCCAAGAAGCGCATAATGTCTTCGATGAATTGCGGGTTATCTTTCCACTCATCATATTTTTCAAGATTCGCAGATGAGAGGCAGCACACCGCTGTACGATCTTCACCCAGATGATCGACACCCGTTGGCAGCGTAATCTCGCTGCAAAGGTTCGAAGTTTTTACCTTTAGGCCGAGCTGCTTATGGTGTTCAGGAATCTTCTTATTCACCGTGTCCGTGAAGAGCAAATAAGGTTCGCCCGTTTCCATACGTGTGACGAGGAGTTTAACCCAAAGCTCACGCGCTTTAACCGTCTCAACCACATGATTGTCATAAGGGCTCCTTAGCTCCCAATTCCCGTCTTCTTCAACGGCGGCCATAAAGTCATCTGTAATCGCGACACCATGATGGATGTTAAGTGCCTTACGGTTAGGATCACCGCCTGTTGGACGACGAATATCAATAAATTCTTCAATCTCAGGATGGTCGATTGGCATATACATGGCCGAAGAACCGCGACGAAGCGAGCCCTGTGAAATTGCAAGCGTCAGAGAGTCCTGCACACGCATAAACGGAATCACACCCGATGTTTTACCATTACCGCGCACTTTTTCGCCAATCGAGCGCAAGTTGCCCCAGTAAGAGCCAATACCGCCACCACGCGCTGCTAGCCATACATTCTCGTTCCACATATCGACGATACCGCCCAGAGAGTCTCTTGTCTCATTCAGGAAGCAAGAAATGGGCAAACCGCGATCCGTACCGCCATTAGAAAGGATCGGCGTCGCTGGCATGAACCATAGCTGGCTCATATAGTCATAAATGCGCTGTGTATGTGCTGCATCATCACCGTAAGCGGTCGAAACGCGCGCGAACATATCTTGATAATCTTCACCCTCCAATAAATAGCGATCTTGTAATGTCGACTTACCGAACTCTGAAAGTTTGGCGTCGCGTGAAGTATCAATCTGTAATGTCATTTCTTCTGTTCCCCTGACTAAAGCTAGTTGCGGTCTATTTGATTTTTCTTGTTTTTGTGACAGTCTTTGATCAACTGCCTGTTCCGCTACTATGCTCATTATTTCCCTCATACACTACATATAGTGCTCTATTTCTTATTTTTCACCACATATAGTGGATCTTTCTGTTCCCGAAAGAACACAGAATGTAGAACGAAACCCCCACCCCAGCAAGCAGATAGATACTCACACATCCTATTTTTAAGGTAAGTAAGTGAACTATAATGAATAAAAAAATCTTATCCCGAAGCGCCTGTGGATAAGTATCTTATCTTAACGCCAAAAAAAACCCGCCCGAAGGCAGGCTTTTTCATTAAAATCGCAAAAAAGTTAAACTTTTTGAACTTGCGTATAATCCAACTCGACCGGAGTTGCGCGACCGAAAATGGCGACTGAAACTTTGACCTTTTCGCGATCTTCATCCACGTCTTCAACGGTACCCGTGAAGGAGTCGAAGGGTCCGTCTGTAATTTTCACTTGCTCACCAATTTCGTAGATGATGCCGCTGCTCGAACCAGAAACGCCCTCTTCCATTTGCTTAAAGATCGCATCAACTTCGGCTTGCGGTACGCGCTGTGGCTTACCATCGGCGCCGAGGAAGCCGGTTACTTTATCGGTGTTCTTCACCATGTGCCATGCTGCATCGGTCAATTGCATCTTAATAAGCAAGTAGCCTGGGAAGAATTTCTTCTCCGCTTCCACTTTCTTACCTCGACGCACTTCCATCACATGCTCAGTTGGCACCACGATTTCTTCAATCTGATCCACCACACCAATTTGAATGGCTTTTTCTTCAATCTGCTGCTTGATCTTCGCTTCAAAACCAGAATAAGCATGCACGATATACCAACGCGAACGGCCACTGCCGTTTTTAGGCTTAGGGGCTTCTTCCGCATTCACTTCTGCTACTACATCTGCCAAATCCGTTGCTGCTACATCATCTTCTGCAGGAGAAGCATCAGCTGTTGCTTCTTCAGTTGCTGTTTCCTCAACAACCGCTTCCGCTTCAGTGACTGCAACATCTTCTGCTTCGTTTTTTTCTGCTTCTGCCATTTTCTATCTCGTTCCTAAAGGCCTAAAACCCATTCGACCAAATTACTAATAATACCATCCACCAACATAAAGAAGAGAGCAGCAAATGCTGTCAATACGACAACCGTGATCGTAGAACTGATCACTTCACGACGACTAGGCCAAGTCACTTTATTAGTTTCTTGTCTTACTTCGCGAATAAACTTTGCCGGGTTCATAATTTTTCCTTGGCTTCTTGTTTCTTGTGCCATCTTGTAAATGGCAGGGGCGACAGGGGTCGAACCTGCGACCTACGGTTTTGGAGACCGTCGCTCTACCAACTGAGCTACACCCCTACAAAAATAAAGAGTGCGGAAGCAAGTTCACCCTGCCTCCGCGATTCTCTTAATTACGCTTCAATCTTCGCTACAACACCGGCGCCAACAGTACGGCCACCTTCGCGAATTGCGAAACGTAAACCCTCATCCATAGCGATCGGAGCAATGAGCTCGATATTCATTTCAATAT
>JAQXAR010000035.1 GCA_029252805.1 Rickettsiales bacterium | reverse complement strand
CCGTAGAACCCGCAATGAAATATTTTATCAACTCTAACTGCTTATTTCTCGATAACTTACAATGCTTTATATACATCAATAACTCCTAACAATTTAAATGTTAGGTGTCAGCCCCTTCTATATTGTCATGAAACTGTTATAGTTGGGTGCTAAACTAGGATAAGGTTAGAAATATAAGTTTAGGGAATGTAACGATGTCAGAAATCAAAAAAAATAGTGTGAGCGGGTTCGTTAAAGACGAGTGCGGAGCGATTATGATCATCTTTGTGGTGATGTTGAATGTGTTGATTCTAACCATTGCGCTGTCCATGGATTTAGGGCGTGCCTTTATGGCCTCTAGTGCCATCGCCGGCGCCGCCGATGCTGCTGCCGTAGCTTCGGCTGTTGAAGGCGGGGATGCTGCGAAGGCTCAGGCTTATTTCATGGCGAATTTACCGGTCGGAACGTTCAGCATTGGTTATAATTACAATACGGATGTAACACATACAGTGGACACAGCCGCAGGTACCGTAGCCGTGGTACCTAGAGGGTTTGATGTTCCAGCATTCTTTAGCCGAGGTACAAATGTTAATGCTACGGTGAATGTAGGCGGAGCCAGTACAGTAGGTTTGGCATCTGGATCTTTTGCACCTGCTGATTATTATTTTATTATTGATTCCTCAGGCTCAATGGGAGGTAGTAGTGGTTCGGGTGGCTCAAAGGCGCAAGCGGTCGGATTGGCGATTAATAACTTCCTTGATATTATATTTGCCAATCAGGGCGTAGGAGCCAATGGCATTTCTAATTATCGTGTAAGTTTGACCAATTATCGTGGTCAATATGCAAGTTCAGAGCCTTTGAATGATGATAAAGCGAGTCTTATCTTGCAACTAAACCCAATGCTAGTGCCCGGCGGTACTACTTGTGGTGGTTGTGGCTTGCGTGATTCTAAAGAGCGCCTTATTGAGGCCGCTGTATCTGATAATCAAGATCGCCAAAGTATCATTATCTTCATGACAGATGGTCAATTAAACCAAACCTATCCCTACATGAACCCAAAACACCCTGATTATGCAGGATCTTTCGCTGTTGGTAGTCCGCATGAGATGGCAGCGTTGGAGTGTGACTCTATGAAAGGGCTCGTCTCTATGATGCCTAATGGAGAGGTGTTTAAACATCAAATGAGCTCAGGCGGTGTTCCACTTCAGGTGCTGTTCCCACCAACAAACGACCCTTCCATTTGGACGGTGCGTTTTGGTAGCGGAGCCAACGGTGGTGTAAACCTTCAATTGATGGATTACTGTGCAAGTGATCCAGCGCAAAGCTTGTACGCTCAAACGGGTAATGACCTAGATCAAATATTCTCATTGATTGGCCAGACAACCGGGCGTATTCGTATCCTCCAATAGAGGAGTCCTATGCGTATAGCCAAGGCGATAGCCGCCAGCGGATTAGCTTCACGTCGTGAAGCGGAACGTTGGATTGAACAAGGTAGAGTACAGGTTGATGGCGAGCTGATTGATAGCCCCGCCCTTAATGTATCCGATGATTCACTGATTGAGGTGGATGACAAGCCTATCCCTGCACCTGCAAAAGCAGCCATCTGGCTCTTCCATAAACCTAAAGGTGTGATGACAACACGCAGCGATCCACAGGGTCGCGCTGTGATTTATGATCATCTCCCCAAAGATGCACAACAGCTCCACCCCGTAGGTCGTTTAGATTTAAACTCTGAAGGCTTATTGCTCATGACCAATAATGGTGAGTTAAAGCGAGAGCTAGAGCTTCCCTCAACGGGACTCGAACGTAAATACCGTGTGCGTGTGCGAGGATGTCCAAGTAAAGATACGTTGGCGCGTTTAACTAAAGGCGTCAAGATTGATGGCATGAGTTACCGTCCACTCAAAACGGTGGTAGAGAAAAAAGGCACGAATAGCTGGCTTGTCGTGACGCTTACTGAAGGTAAGAATCGTGAGATTCGACGTGTATTTGAATATTTTGATCACCCGGTCAGTCGCCTTATTCGGGTTTCTTACGGACAGTATGAGTTGGGTGATTTAGCCTCAGGTAAATTGCAGAAACCCACTTTATCTCTAAACAAACCTTAAGTTTCTTGCCTCACCCCGTAACCGCTTTATGATTTAATAATGGCGATGCGTATCATTTCTGGAAAACATAAGAACCGACGTATCGAGGCGCCTTCAGGCAACGAGGTTCGTCCGACCGGTGCGCGTACGCGTGAAGCGATCTTTAATATTTTAACCCACGGTGAATATGGTGACCGCGAAGTGCTGCAGGGGCGTGTTGCTGATATCTTCTGTGGTTCCGGTGCCATGGGCCTAGAGGCCCTGTCGCGCGGCGCTAAGCACGTAACCTTCGTTGATAAAAACCGCGCCTCATTGGATGCAGTGGAGTTTAATCTAGATCAGTTCGATGAGACAGAGAATTGCAAAATCTTACGTACCGATTCCACCCAGTTGCCGCCAGCGAACCAGCCTTATGATCTTTTGTTCTTGGATCCACCTTATGAAACGGGCATGGGAATCGCCTCACTCAAAACAGCTCTGGCGGGGGGGTGGATCAATGAAAACACCGCTATCGTGTTGGAGCAAAGCTGGAAAGAACCCTTAGAGCTTCCGGACGGCTTGATCCTTTTAGATGAACGCAAATACGGCATCAGCCGTATGATTTTCGCCAAGAAGGCATAACTTTAAAGAATTGTACCCTCAGGATGACAGTCAAGGTGATGCAGCGTTCATATAGAGTTTGTGCGCGAAAATTTAACTCGCAGGTAGCTGCTCTACGATCTGTGGGTTATCAACAAGGTGATAGAGGTGCACCATCATCGCGACGCCCCAGAAGGGAACCAGTAAGTTCAGGAACGGGATGCCTGAGGCGATGACAATGAGTAAGCCTGCACCCATTACTTTCCAGCGATGAGTTTTCGCGAGCTTCTTTGCTTCCTTTTTGCCCACATGGCGACCACCGGCCATCATGAAGAAGTAAGTGCCGAGCAGGTAAGCGTTCAGTGCTGGGAAGAGGAGCGGCCAAAAAGGCCAAAAGAGTGGAATAATAACGAGTAGTAGGTTCAAAAAAATCGTTTTCAGAACAAATAAGATATCATGACGAATCTCTTGCCAGAAAGGTTGGTTCGTACCCAGTGCCATTTTCGGATAGCGGTGGGTTTCAATTTTCTCGGCAATATGTTCGTCAAAGAAACTGGCGATGAAAATCATCAGCGACCAGAATATGAGGAAGGCTGGAACGACAAAAGCTGCAACGGATAATCCCCAGAAGATGAAGTCGGCAATCCAGCCAAGCCAAGCAAAGCCCAGCGTGTCTCCGGAAGGCATCCATGGGCCAAGCCATGATTGTACCATGCTGACACCGACCATAATTACGAAGCCAGCTGCGAGCGCCGTTAGGCCTAAGCACATAAAGAAAAGCTTCACCATGCCGGGAGCTTTAAAATCATCAATCGCCTTAATGGCGCTTCTAAATACGAGTTCCATAGCGCTTATGTAGGGAGTTCCAGTAACTTATTCAACTCTTCATGCGCTTTGAACGACTCGTGCATGAGATTGATATCGCTTAATTCATCGGGCGAGAGGGCCTCGCGGTAATGCGTTTCGACCCAATTCCCGAGGCGTTCATGTAGATGATCAGTAAAGAGGATGCCTTGGTGCATGGCAGCGAGTTCAACCTCGTTAAGCGCGACACGAAGACGCAAGCAAGCGGGGCCACCGCCATTTTTCATGCTCTCGCGAAGGTTTAAATAATGCACTTTTTGTATCGGATTATCATTGGCCTCAACAAAGCGCTGAAAAGTGGCTGCAACAGCAGCATTCTCTTCTGATTCAGTCGGCGCGATGATGGCCATCGAGCCATCAGGTAAGGTGATGAGTTGCGAATTAAACAGATAGGTTGTAACGGCATCCTTGACCGACACATCGGCATCCATCACTTTTAGGCGGATGAGGGGGTGGCCAAAGGCAGCTTCCATTTTATCAATAGCGGTGTCACCTTCTTCGAACGCATGTTCGTGATAAAGCAGCACATTCTCATTGGCGACGGCGATCACATCATTATGAAACACGCCTTCATCAATCGCGAAACTGGATTGTTGAGCGGTCATCGCATTCTGTACGCCATGGCGGCGCAACACCGTCTCAGACGCTACTTCCGTTTGACGGGCCGGGAAGCGTTTGGTGTTTTCGCCGTAAACCAGAACCTCTAGGCCCGCCTTGCCATGCTGAGTCGTAAAACGCATAATATTAGCCGCGCCTTCATCGCCAAATCTGGCATAAGCAGGCAGGGGTGCGTGGTGACTAAAATGGTTTTTATCGGCAAAGATAGTGCGAAGATTCATCTCGGTCTCTTTCGCCTCAATCGAGCGATGCATGTGTGTGACGAGATTAGCGGCGGTGAAATTGACTGTGCTATTCGAGCAATCGGCACTCGGCGAAACCGTGGCCGCATTAGCGACCCACATATTGCTGGCCGAATAAATTTGCGAGAGAAGTTGTGGCATCGTTTTAACTACCTCACGCATCACTTCCTCATCCGATCCCGTAAAGCCAAGTTGACGTGGAAGTTTGAGGAAAGGTCGTTTGAGTGGCGGTAGTAGCCCTTGGGTGAGCCCCAAGCCACTCACGAATTGCATTTTCGTCAACCCCTGTAGCGCTGCCGCTTTCGGGCGAGACGTATCCCCCAAATTATTCTCAGATGCGAGGTTGCCAAAGCTTAAGCCCGCATAGTTATGGGTCGGGCCGACAAGGCCGTCGAAATTGACTTCAATGGTGCTCATTACAGCACAATACCTGCGGCTGGAGTCTCTGGCACATCGAGCGCTTCGCTCTCAACTGAGGCGATAGGGAAGGCGCAATAATCCGAGGCATAATAAGCCGCTGGGCGGTGGTTTCCGCTGACGCCGACGCCGCCAAATGGCATAGCACCGGAGGCACCGGTCGTCTGGCGATTCCAGTTGATGAGGCCTGCGCGAACTTCGAGTAGAGCGCGTTCATAGAGAGCTTTGTCTTTTGTGAAGATGGCGCTGCTGAGGCCATAGCTTGTGTTATTGGCTTCGGCAATGGCATCGTCAAAATCAGCCACGCGGATGACCTGTAGGAAAGGCCCGAAGAATTCAATATCTTCGCGGTTATTGATGTTGGTTACATCCATGATGCCCGGCGTGATGAAGGGAAGGCCTTCGCGCGGCATGGTCGATTTTAGCAATGGCTGGCCGCCGACTTTCTCCAGCTCGGCTTGAGCGGCGATAATATCTTCAGCTTCTTTTTGACGAATTAAAGGCCCCATGAAAGGCTCTTCGGCTTCGTTATAGGCACCGACCTTAAGGTTCTGCGCAAGGGGGATGAGGGCTTCTAGCACTGCATCGCCTTCTGCGCCTTTAGGCAAGATTAAACGACGTGCGCAAGTGCAACGTTGACCGGTGGAGATAAAGGCTGACAGCACCGTATGGTAGGCTGCAGCTTCAGGAGATTCTGGGTTCCACACGATTAGCGGGTTATTGCCACCCATCTCAAGCGCAATGATCTTATCTGGATCGCCTGCGAGCTGCTTGTTGAGGATCGTGCCGACATGGGTGGAGCCGGTGAAGAGTAAGCCATCAATGCCCTTATGGTGCGATAGCGCTTCGCCGACATTGCGCTGGCCTTGGACATAAATTACGACATCTTTGGGAATGCCTGCTTCATGCATTAGATCGACCATTTTTTCGCCCACCATTGGCGTCATGTTGCTGGGTTTGAACACAATCGTATTACCGGCGATGAGTGCGGGAATGATGTGGCCATTCGGCAAGTGTCCGGGGAAGTTATAAGGGCCAAATACGGCCATCACACCATGCGGGCGATGGGTGAGGTGTCCGGTAAGGCCTGCGCCCATATCGAATGAATTTTCGCCGGTGCGCTCATTGTAAGCTTTGAGCGAGATGCCGACTTTACCGACCATCGCACCTGCTTCGCCTAAAGCATCCCAGAGGGGTTTTCCGGTTTCCATGGCGATGGCTTCAGCCATAGCGGCTTTGTTTTCAGTGAGCAGATCGCGGTAGCGTTCTAGAATCTCTACACGTTCGGCCAGTGGGCGTTTCGCCCAAGCAGGAAAGGCGGCGCGTGCACTTGCAACAGCGGCGTTCACATCAGCGGGTGTGTTGGATTCTTTTTGCCAAATTATTTCACCGGTCGCGGGGTTGGTCGAGTTTAGTAGGGTCATATCGGTAATGTCATTCCTGTTAGTTTATTCTGTGCTATCAGAATTAGCATGCCTCCGGCAATGGCTAATCCGTAAGGGATGGGCGCACCTTTTTCTAATAGGCGCGGCATGGTGTCGCTTTTAATAATTTTGAGCCAGAGATATCCAGCGACCGGGCGTCCTGCCAAAAGGGCGATGGATAATACGCCACCAATAAGCGTCGTGTGGATTATATATTCTAAAATAGGATGCATGCCGACCCATAGGCAACAGGCAGTGAGCAGTTTGACATCCCCTCCGCCCATAATGTTACCGGCAAATAAGGCGATGCCCACTGCGAAGGCAATGACGGCAACGCCCAATGCACCAATCCAGTCAATTGGCACAGGGCTTAACAGAAGATAGATAGGGTAAAGCGCCAGCACGCAAAGTACGAGCCAGTTGGGAATAATAAAGCGCGATGCATCAAACCAGAAAACGGCGAGCATGAGGGCGATGAGCATGAGTGCAATAATGATCATAATGCTATCACCTCATTTGTAATGAAGTGGCGCTCACACGCTGTGCATGTTTTACCGCTAGCGGTGGTCTGACTTTGCCAGCTGACCCCTGAAAGAAAGTTTTGTTGCGACATCACTTTTAAATATCCAAATTTAAATTGCGCTTACGCTAGCCGACTGGCAAAGCTGGTGCAATGAAGGAAAAGCTATTTAGAATGATTTTTAAAGCGATTTTAATTTATTGCGTTGTTATGGCGTTGATGTACCTGTTTCAGCGTAAACTGATGTACTTTCCAGATAAGGCATTGCTAGAGCCGCAAGCTTACGGAGTTGAAGCGCAGGTGCTCACGCTCAAATCTCCTGATGGCGCGACACTCACCGCATGGGAAATGCCTGCGAAGCAAGGGATGCCGACGGTTTTGCATATGCATGGAAATGCCGGAAATATCTCTTATCGCGCACCCGTTTATAATGCTTTTCACATGGCGGGCTATGGCGTGTTAGCGCTAGAATGGCGCGGCTATGGAACTTCAATGGGGATGCCGAGTGAAGAGGGGTTCTATACCGATGCCCGTACCGCGATTACCTATTTGAAAGAACAAGGTCTGGCGGAATCGGATATCATCCTTTACGGCGAATCGATCGGTACCGGTGTGGCCGTACAAATGGCGATGGAAATGAAAGCACATGCATTGATATTAGAGGCGCCGTTTACCTCGCTATGGAAACGCGCGGCGGAGATCCATTTTTGGCTACCGACGAAATATCTGGTGAAGGATCGCTATGATTCTTTAAGCAAGATTTCTCAGGTAAAAACGCCGCTGATTATTTTCCATAATCAAGTCGATAATATTGTTCCATCGCGTCACGGTAAAGCGCTTTATGAGGCGGCAAATGATCCCAAATCACTCGAAATTGTCGATGCGCGCGGCCATGTTGAGTTTGATCGCTCATGGCAGGTAGAAAAGGTGCGAGCATTTTTACGCTAGAACCTTTAGGGTTTTTGGCGTAAAACAACGGCATGAGAACTGCAAAAATTGAACGTAATACGACGGAAACCCAAATTTCGGCTGAGGTGAGTCTCGATGGGACGGGCAAGTATGATATCCAAACGGGTATCGGCTTTTTGGATCACATGCTGGAACAGCTATCGAAACATAGCCTGATTGATATGGTGGTAAAGGCCGATGGCGACTTGCACATTGATGGTCACCACACCACTGAAGATAGCGGTATTGCGATTGGTACGGCCGTGAAAAAGGCGCTCGGCGAGCGGCGTGGTATTAAGCGCTACGGTCAGCGGATTATCCCGATGGATGAAACCAAAACCGAATGTGCGATTGATATTTCAGGTCGCCCTTACCTCGTGTGGAATGTTGAATTTGACCGCGATAAAGTGGGCGAGATGGATACAGAACTTTTCAAAGAATGGTTCCAGGCTTTTGCCTTTTCCCTCGGCGCAACGCTGCATGTCGAAAATCGCTACGGCACCAATAACCATCACATTATCGAAAGCTGCTTTAAAGCACTAGCCCGCGCGCTACGCGAAGCGATTGAAGTGGATGCACGTGCGCTGGACGCCGTGCCTTCCACCAAAGGCACGTTGGAGGGATAACGCATATGTTTGGTTCTAACAGTATGAAGCTCTATGCGGTTTACATTAAACCCGATGATGATGTGCCACATGAGACGGCAGAATTTGTCGAGGAACATTTCTCTCTCTGGGCATTTGTGTTCCATGGCTTCTGGTGCCTTTATCATGGCTTATGGCTATATGGAGCCTTAGTACTCGCCGTTTGGGGGGGCTTTGTAGGGGCCGGAGTACAGCTTGGTGTTGGGCTGATCAGTTCTTTTATTATCGAACTGGCGGTGCGTACCTTGGTTGGCTTTGATGGAAACCACTGGCGTAGTAAAAAGTTGCGTACCAAAGGCTATATCCTTTCGGATGTTGTATCGGGTGAGTCAGAATTAGCGGCGAAGCGTCGGTTTTATTCCAACTGGCTCTCTGCACAGAGCTAATGAAGCGTATTGCCATCATTGATGTGGGGTCCGGCAATCTCTATTCGGTAGAGAAGGCGGTTCGGCATGTCGCGCAGGAAAATACCGAAATCTTTCTCTGCTCCGATGCAGCTGAACTTGCGCAAGCAACGCATGTGATCTTGCCCGGTGTTGGCGCGTTTGCCGATTGCATGGACAGGCTGAATGCTCTTTGTGGCATGCGTGAAGCGTTGGAGGCAAAAGTGCTGCAGAGAAGCTCACCGTTCCTAGGCATTTGCGTGGGTATGCAAATGTTGTTCGAGCGCGGCGTTGAGTATGGCTCCACGCAAGGGTTGGGCTGGTTTAAGGGCGAGGTGCTCGCCTTAGAGCCTTCGGATAAATCACTCAAAATCCCGCATATGGGCTGGAATGAATTACAGTTGTCGATTGAGCATCCACTACTAGAGGGTATTGAGGAAGGCGACCATGCCTATTTCGTGCATAGTTATCATTGCGTGCCGAGTGAGGATGTAACGGCGGTAACAGTCGATTACGGAGGGGCTTTGGTTGCTGCAATCGCGCGCGATAATCTCTTCGCCACGCAGTTCCATCCGGAAAAGAGTCAAAAGACGGGCTTGCGAATTTTGCAGAATTTCGTACAACTGCCGCATGCCTCTTAAAATAGAAAAACTCACCGAACTGAAACGTGCTGATAAGGCGTCGCTCTGCGAAGCGACAGAAGAAGCGATCCGCGATGGGATCGGCTTTAACTGGAATACCGCGCCTGCGCGTGAGGTGTTGGAATCTTACTGGCGGGGCGTACTTGTTGTTCCTGGGCG
The DNA here is from genome assembly GCA_029252805.1 of Rickettsiales bacterium. Taxonomy (NCBI): domain Bacteria; kingdom Pseudomonadati; phylum Pseudomonadota; class Alphaproteobacteria; order Rickettsiales; species Rickettsiales bacterium. The sequence continues at coordinate 10,928 of JAQXAR010000035.1, read as the reverse complement.
TGAGCTATTCGTGGGCCGCCTAGACGGCACCATTGCCGGAGCGATTCAGCTGGTAAAACCACCCGCGAGCAAACAATCGCAAGCTTTCCGGGCACGTATTACGAACCATTTTGTGGCTCCTTGGGCGCGGGGGCATGGCATGGCGGTGCAACTATTGCAAGATGCCGAAGACGAAGCGAAACGTCATGGTTTCCGCGCGCTGCATTTGGAAGTGCGTGAATCACAAAAACGCGCCATCGAGATTTACGAGTCTCACGGATACTCAAAATGGGGCGAAATGCCTTATTACGAAATGATCAATGGCCGTATGGTCACGGGTTACTTCTACGCCAAAACGTTGGAGCGCTAAATGCACTTGTATCCTGCAATTGATTTAAAAGACGGCCAATGCGTACGCCTCAAACAAGGGCGTATGGAAGATTCGACCGTGTTTGATGCAGACCCAACCGCACCGGCCAAAGCCTTTGCGCAGGCGGGGTGTGATTGGCTGCATCTGGTCGATTTAAATGGCGCCTTTGCCGGTGAGCCGATTAATCGCCGAACGGTCGCCAATATCCGTGCAGCGGTGGATAGTAATATCCAGCTGGGCGGTGGTATTCGTACGATGGATTGTATTTCAACTTGGCTGATGACCGGTATTAATCGCGTGATTCTCGGCACGATTGCGGTGAAGAATCCGGCATTAGTGGAAGAGGCTTGTAAGGAATTTCCCGACCGTATCGCGGTGGGGATCGACACAAAAGGCGTCAATGTTGCGACCGAAGGCTGGGCGACGGATAGTGGCGTGAATGCGATTGAACTCGCCAAGCGATTTGCCGATTGCGGCGTGGCAGCAATCATCCATACCGCGGTTGAACGTGACGGTATGATGCAAGGACCAGATCTCAGCGCAACCTTGAAACTAGCGGCAGCGGTGGATATTCCGGTGATCGTTTCAGGCGGAGTGTCATCGTTAGATGATCTAAAAAAAGTCCGCGCGCAAAAGAAACAAGGCATCGCCGGCGCCATTGTTGGCCGCGCCCTCTATGAAGGCATGGACATCGCCAAAGCCCGCGCGACGTTAGAGGATTAAGCCAAAATTTAGACAAAGAAAATCCGACACCACGCAAGCGCGGCATCGGAATTTCTTTTTTCAGTTTTCTCATTTTCATCGTAGCTATGGTCTATTTTCCGGATTGTAATCCAAAAATATAACATAGCCTGCAGTTTTTTGACCGCTTAGCAACTCAAACTGGGTTGAGCTGTAAAGTTGTCCGGTCTTCGAAAGCACAAGCTTGAAAGGTTCGTTTGAAATTTCAAAATTATACAAAAAACCAGCGTTAATATAACATGTATGGCCGCGCAGAAATGTTACGGTTCTGTGACGATTCCTTGCTATTGTGCGGGAAATTTGCCTATATATCGCTCTATGCTAAAAACTCGCCTTATTCCTTGTCTCGACGTTAAAGACGGTCGTGTGGTCAAGGGGATTAATTTTGTCGGTTTGCGCGATGCGGGGGATCCGGTGGAGCAGGCTAAGCGTTATGATGCTGAAGGCGCGGATGAGTTATGTTTCCTCGATATTGGTGCCACTATTGAGAATCGCGGTACGCTTTATGAGATGGTCGAGCAGGTGGCGGCGAACTGTTTTATGCCGTTTACGGTCGGCGGCGGTGTGCGCACGCTGGAAGATATTCGCAAGCTGCTAATGGCAGGCGCCGATAAAGTTAGCATCAACACGACAGCGGTGAAGAATCCTGAATTTGTGCGCGAAGCGTCGCAAAAGTTTGGCAGTCAATGTATCGTCGTGGCGATTGATGCGAAAGCGGTTGGCGATTGCTTCGAAATATTCACACATGGTGGACGCAACGCGACGGGGATTGATGCGGTTCAGTGGGCGAAAAAGATGGTCGATTATGGCGCGGGCGAATTGCTTGTGACTTCAATGGATAGAGATGGCACGCGCATCGGTTTTGATATCCCCATGACTCGTGCGATTGCGGATGCGGTGAGCGTGCCGATTATCGCTTCCGGTGGCGTAGGGGAGGTGTCGCATCTGGTGAAGGGCGTTACGGAAGGTCATGCATCTGCGGTGCTGGCAGCCTCTATTTTCCATTTCGGTGAAGTGTCTATTGCCCAAGCAAAACAAGCCATGCATGATGCGGGCGTAGCAATTAGGAGTGTCACATGAGCGAATTTGAAACCTTAGATGTGCTGATGAAAACCATCAAAAAGCGCAGCAAGCAATCGCCGGATAAGTCTTATACGGCCAAGTTGATGAAGAAAGGCCGCGAGCATATTTGTAAAAAAGTAGGCGAAGAAGCGGTCGAACTTTCGCTAGCGGCTGTCCAAGATTACAAAAAAGAAACTATTAGTGAGACGGCGGATCTATTATACCATTTATGCGTGTTATGGACAGATATGGAAATTACGCCGAAACAGCTCATGAAAGAGCTGCAAAAGCGTGAGAGTATCTCCGGTATCGAAGAAAAGAAAAATAGGGATAAGAAAAAGTCATGAGTAATGCATTAAACCAAGACGTGTTAGACCGCCTGTTTAACGATGGACGCACTTATAATGGTTGGGAAGATAAAGCTGTATCTGACGAGTTGCTGACTCAGCTTTATGACCTCACCAAGATGGGGCCAACTTCTGCGAATATGCAGCCTTTGCGCCTGATCTATGTGAAATCGGATGGGGCGAAAGCCAAGCTTATGCCTGCTATTGCAGAGGGGAATGTCGATAAAGTAAAGACGGCTCCTGCTTGTGCGATTCTGGGTATGGATATGGAATTTTACGAGCACCTTCCTGAGCTTTTCCCGCATGCAGATGCGAAGAGCTGGTTTGAAGGCAACGATAAGCTGATTGCAGATAGTGCTTTTCGTAATTCGAGCATGCAGGGCGGATATTTCATCCTCGCCGCACGTGCATTGGGTTTAGATACGGGCGCGCTTTCGGGCTTTAATAACGAGATGGTCGATGAGCTATTCTTTGCGGGCACGAAGATTAAATCGAACTTTCTTTGCAATATCGGTTACGGGTTGGAATCCTCTCTCTTTGATCGCAGCCCACGCCCTGATTTCGATAAATTCTGCAAGATCATTTAAATGAAATACGATTCAGCAAATATCTTTGCGAAAATCCTGCGTGATGAAATTCCGTGTGAGAAGCTTTATGAAGATGAGTTCGCTCTAGCATTTCGTGACATTGCACCAGCGGCTCCGTCGCATATTTTGGTAATTCCAAAACGTGAGGTGACGTCTTTTGATGATTTTGCCGAACAGGATGTTCAATTTGTGGGCCAGTTTTTTGCCTCAGTTCGCAAAGTGGCGGCGCAGGAAGGGCTGGTGAAATCCGGTTATCGTCTGATTACGAATCATGGGGCTGATGCGAATCAAACCGTTGCGCATTTTCATATCCATATTCTAGGCGGTACCAGCCTAGGCGGGCTAACGGCTGAAGATGCAGCCAACCGATAAATAAAATATCAGGAAGAAGCAAAATGAATAAATTAATGATGACGTGTTTGAGTATTCTCGCACTTAGTTCCACGGCTGTTTTGGCGGCTGCTGAAGGTGAATGGGGTTATGAAGGCGATACGGGACCTGAAAAATGGGGGCAGTTAGATACAGATTTTAGCGTGTGTGATACCGGTCGTTTGCAATCTCCATTCGATATTAAAGCGAATTTTGAAACGAGCCTTCCCGCACTCGAATTTAATTATAGCGCTGCAGTTTTGGATGTAACGCGTGATGCGAATGGCGTGACCGTTGCGATTCCTGCCGGCCAAACGATGACCGTGGGCGATGATGTGTATGACCTGTTACAATATCACTTCCATACGCCGAGTGAGTATCACATTAATGGTCAGGCTTTTCCAATGTCGCTTCATCTTGTGCATAAGCGCCAAAGTGATGGTGCTTTAGGTGTGCTTGGGGTGATGATTGAAAGCGGTGCGGCCAATGCTGCGATTGATAAAATTTGGGTCAAGCTTCCGGCGAATAAGGGTAACTTCTTGAGTACAAGTGTGAAGATCAATCCGGCAGATTTGTTGCCAGATACGCATCGATATATGCGTTTCTCGGGATCTTTAACCACGCCGCCATGCTCTGAAGGCGTGAATTGGCATATGTTAGAGTCGCCAATTAGTTTGTCTGCGAAGCAAATTATCGCCTTTAAAGGCATAACGAAAATGAATGCACGTCCGCTACAGCCCGCGAATAACCGCCTCGTTATCAGTGAGTAACTAATTGAGGTCGGTGGAGTTTCACCCTAGTGGCGCAGCTTATCTGATACGAGTAAATATCCGCGAGTATCTGTGCCATCTTGGGTGGCCATTGCGTGATAGAGGTCTTGCAAGCTAACCCAAAACCATGGGTGCTTATGTCCAGCTACATCCATGACGAGGCAGCTATCGGTCGCTTTATGGTAAGCGGCAATGGGTGAGAAGTGGCCTCCCACATTTTTACCAATATCCCTACCAAGGTAATTCACGATGATGAACGTGCTCTTGTCATTCAAGTAAGCCATTAGGTCTTGGCGAAAACGAGTGACAGGGTTGTCTTTGCTGGTTTTTGGTTGCTCTGTGATATCCGCATGCTTGGCTTGGACGCTAAGCAGGTAATGTTTTAATTTGCGCGCCAATTGGTCGAGACTTAAGCCGGGCTCAAAGACGATATCACCCGTTGTTTCGCAAGCTACGGTGACGCCTTCAACCCAGTCGCGTGGCTTTACGGCGTCGGTTTGCTCATTCATGAAAGTGAGCTGCGAATAACTATTATAATGCATGGTGTTGCCGCCATGTGTGGCAGGGGCTTGGACTTCGAGTCCGGAATCAATTCGGAGGCCTGTTTTGAGCCTTAGGGCATTGAGTACGGTGACCGCACTGGCAACGCCGCAATAGGTTGGCTTCATTTGGGGCTGGAAGCGATGGGCAAGTTCAAAAAAATCTTTATTGAAACGTGATTCAAAGAGACGACGCTTGCCTTCAACTGTATCCCAAGCGATGGTCGTTGCGTGAATTTTATTCTCTGAATATTTCATTACCGATCCTTGTTTTTATGTGGTGTTTTTCTTGGCTCACGTGCAATATAGCAAAAGATTGTTACAGTTTGTTTACAGGAATGCACTTTTTGCACTTTTTTGCGATTCTGTCATAAATATGAAATATTGTTAAGGAATTAATATCTGATATGGAAACCAAAAAACTCGGAAATACGAATATTGACGTAAGTACTCTTTGTTTGGGAACAATGACTTGGGGGCAGCAAAACACTCAAGATGAAGGTTTCGAGCAGATGGATTACGCGCTAGAGCGTGGAGTTAATTTCTTTGATACGGCCGAACTTTATGCCGTTCCTCCCATGGCAGAAACGCAAGGTTCGACCGAAGCCATCATCGGTAATTGGTTCGAATCTCGTAAAAACCGAGATCAAGTCATTCTGGCGAGCAAAGTAACGGGTCGTTCTGGCATGGAGTGGTTTCGTGGCGAAGAGTCTCGCTTGAGCCGTAAACATATCTTAGAAGCCGCTGAAGGCAGCCTAAAGCGCCTTAAGACCGATTATATCGATCTCTACCAGCTGCATTGGCCTGATCGTTCAACGAACTTTTTCGGGCAGCTCGGCTATAATCATAAATTAGAAGATGATGCGATTGCGCTGGAGGAGTCTCTGTCTGCGTTAGAGGAACTCGTTAAAGCGGGTAAAGTGCGCCATATCGGCCTATCGAACGAAACGCCGTGGGGTATCAATGAATGCCTTCGTTTAGCGAGGGAGAAGGGGTTGCCACGGGTGATGTCTGTACAGAACCCTTATAGCCTTTTGAACCGGAGCTACGAAGTGGGTTGTGCAGAAATCTCCATACGTGAACAGTGTGGCCTGCTCGCTTATTCGCCTCTCGCCTTTGGCATGTTGACGGGGAAGTATAATGGAGGTGCAAAGCCTGCCAAAGGTCGCCTCACGGTATTTGATCAATTCCAACGTTATTTAGGAGAGCGCTCGGTCGCTGCGGCGGAAGCTTATAGTGCCATTGCCGCAAAGCATGGCCTCAGCCCTGCGCAAATGGCATTAGCTTATGTGAATACGCGTCCGTTCCTGACCAGTAATATCGTTGGTGCGACGACTATGGAGCAGTTAAAAGAGAATATTGATTCTATCGACGTAAAACTTAGCGATGAGATTCTAGCGGAAATTGAAGCCGTACATAATCAAAACCCCAATCCAGCGCCATAAAGGAAAAACCCATGAGCGAAGTAAAAGACAGTAACGGTAATGAATTGAATGATGGTGACGCCGTTACCCTCATCCGTGATTTAAAAGTAAAAGGTTCGTCATTGAACTTAAAGCGTGGCACGAAAGTGAATAAAATTCGCCTAACCAATGACGAAGATGAAGTAGAATGCCGCATCGGCAAATCAACCATCGTGCTTCGCACAGAATTTTTGAAGAAAAACTAAGTAAGTTTACACTTGTCGGCTTAGTTAGACCCTGCTAACTAGTCATTCGCGTGGAGAGATGGCAGAGCGGTTGAATGCACTAGTCTTGAAAACTAGCAAGGGGGCAACTCCTTCCAGGGTTCGAATCCCTGTCTCTCCGCCACTGTTTCCTAAGTTTCCAACACATTCAGAGAGCGTCTCGCCAGAGCCCCGGCGTGTGCGCCGATGCGCGTAAGGTGATGCCTGCCATCTCCCCTAGGAGAACTCGATTTCGGAGAGTTTAGTGCCCAATTACGCCGATATTCTCTGTTGCCGCTTTCGGAAGGGGAGATGGAGATTAAATGAGGTTCAGTTGCTGACGTTGTTCGTGCCAGTTGGATGTCTCAACTTTGAAGATTTTACCGATAGTCCATTCTGTGGGATGTGTTCCATTCAGAATAGTCTCAATGATATCTGGAGCCAGAAACCTCAGACGCATGACATTGGTGAAATATGAGTTCGACGTAACCTTATCACGTTCTCTGATTTCGTTGAGAGAGCTCACCTCGCCATTCACAATCTGCTCATGCCAGAGGAAGCTTCGAGTGACGGATTTAACTAGCTGCATGTTGCAGCCACTGGCAATTTGTCCCGCAATCACTTTGCTGCCGTTATTGGTTGCCGCGAGTTTTGCTTTTCGGGTGAGTTGGATGGGATTCTCGATATTGGTTTCAACCTGATGCTGAATGGGATTATCAGCCGCTAACGCTTTCAATGATTTGAGAAGACTATTCGGACAAAGGCTGATTTCAATCTGTGAGTCTGAAATAATGATTTTACTGATGAAGCTGCGCAGAAAAATGCGTTCCTCTTCGGCATCAATCCATGTGAGTGCGTTAGCTAAAGTGAATAATCTTGCCTGTTCATTCAGTGACTCACCCGTCAGGAGTGGTTGAAGTTTCTCGCTATCTTGTAGAAGGTTCCTGAGCTCAGTTTTTACCAGTTTCTCAATTTCACCCGCTGGGATGTTTGGCAAGCTACCGGCTTCATGATGACGCGATTGAATAATAGCCTGACTGGTATAATAACGATAATGCCGTTTGCGAGTTAGGCTATGCTTGGGTGTCATAGAATTACCCGCATCATCAAATATCTTTCCAGCCAACAAGCAGGGCGATTTTGCACCAATTGCATTGCTGCGACTGATACGACTCTCGTTCAGGGTTTTTTGCACCTGTTCGAACATTACTGACTCAATGATTGCCTCATGTTCGCCCTCATAGTGTTTGTCCTTATGCACAATATCACCGATATAAATTCGGTTTTGCAGAATGCGGTAGAGGTGACCTTTGGAGAAAGATTTCCCACCCGTGATCTTGCCTGTTTTATAAGTACGCTGCTTAGTGACGTAACCATGTCTATCTAGCTCGGCCTTCAGTAGGTTGACGGAACATAATGCCAGATAACGCTCGAAAATATATTGGATAACTTTGGCTTCATCTTCGTGGATAATGAGTTTCTGCTTTACCGCCTTATAGCCCATCGGTGGCAGACCGCCCATCCATTTGCCCTTTTGCTTCGACATAGCAATTTTATCGCGGATACGCTCACCAGTGACTTCACGTTCAAACTGAGCAAAGCTTAATAGTACGTTGAGCGTTAGCCGCCCCATCGATGTCGTGGTGTTAAATTGCTGAGTGATGGATACGAAGGAAATGCCCTTCGTATCCATCAACTCAACCAGCTTCGCAAAGTCGGCCAGCGAACGTGTTAGGCGGTCTACCTTATAGACGACGATAATATCGACTTTTCCAACTTCGATATCTTCCATTAGCTGCTTTAGCGCAGGACGCTGCATATTGCCGCCGCTAAATCCGCCATCATCATAGGCGTCGGGAATAAGATCCCAGCCTTCATGCTTCTGGCTTATAATATAGGCAGCACAGGATTCTCGCTGAGCATGCAGTGAGTTGAACTCCTGTTCCAACCCTTCCTCGGATGATTTGCGGGTGTAGATGGCGCAGCGTTTGGTTGGGGTGTTCATTTTTTAACCCCGAAGAAAAGTTTGCCGTTCCAGCGAGTGCCCGTGATCTCGCGTGCTATTTTAGACAGGCTCTTATAATGCTGACCGTTATATTGGTAGCCGTCTTCGGCGACGATAACCTCATGCTTACGCCCTTTATATTCCCGCAGCAGCTTGGTGCCGGACTTTAATGTGATATCCGTATCGGGCGTTAGGTCGACGCCATTTCGTAATTGCTGGGTCAGTTGTTTTAGTTGAGATTTAGCTTTGCGTGAGAGTCCGCTACTTTGCTTTGCTTGTTCGTGCCATCGTAGATGTCCGATTAAGAACTCGCGTCGTGCATTTGGCGGCGGTGGTTGTTTGAACTGTTGCTGCCATTCGATCTGCAGTTGCTTGAATGATGGCTCCATATCTCGTCCTCCTCGACACAGCAATGCTTGCCGTGCCGAGGAAGTCGAGTGGAAAGATCAACCTATCTACATATTAACGAGCATAATGAGGCGGCCACGGACCAATAGTGTCTGGGGCTTTCTTCAAATCCTCGTAGGTTTTGATGAATTCCGTCCAATTTTCATTTGTGATTGGTTCATAATTTTCATATGGCCAGGTTTTTTCTCCTTCAACACGGCGAATGTCGCGCTTGAACATGTAATGGCAATACATCGTATCGTAATGGTCAAGAGACCCCGGATTTGCCTGGGACTTCAAAATACGCTGCTGCATCGCATTCCATTCCAGAATCCACTCATGCATATTCTTGTCATTTTCGGTAGCAGCAAATTGCATTGCCCGAAGGCTCAGCTTAATAGCTTCGATATTACCACTTGCTGCTTTGGTATAGAGCTGTCGTATAATGACCTGAAGAATGGGAACATGTATAGTTTTCCCATTGTCAGTGATTGGAACACGGCGACTACCTTCACCCATTATAAACTCATGGAATGCCTGCATTGAGATTCGAATAGGATCGGTTTTCTTTTTCGGGCGACCCTTTGTATTACCCGACTGGCCTGGTTTATATCGCCACTTCTTAGGTGGCTTTCCGTGACCAACTTCGTAGCTCTTATCGTCTTTATGCTTACTCATTGTCTGCCTCCATTTCGTTAAGTTGGTTGAACGTTTTATCTGAATTCACATGCGCGACCTCCTGGCCGGTATAATCTTGCCAACGGCGAATGATGGTATCGCAATAGAGCGGATCGAGCTCGATACAGCGTGCGATGCGGCCAGACTTTTCGGCAGCAATCAGTGTGGTGCCCGATCCCGCAAAGGGGTCGAGTACCAGCTGTCCGCGCTTGGTGCAGTCTTTGATGGCATCGGCCACCATACGAACGGGTTTGACAGTTGGGTGCATAGCTAGATCGGATTGATTGCCGGCAAAGCTATTCACTCCCGCATAATCCCACACATTGGTGCGATAGCGCCCATGTTTGCCCAGCTCGATATTGTTGAGGTGAGGCTCATTGCCATGCTTGAAGACTACGACGAACTCATGCTTGGAGCGATACATGGAGCCCATGCCGCCATTATCCTTATTCCAAACACAGATATTGTGCAGTGAGTGGTACACAGGTTTGGCGGCTTGCAGTAATTCATAGATATGGCGCCAATCCATGCAGATATAGTGAAGTGACCCATCGCGGCTATAATCGCGCAAATTAGAACAGGAGGTATGTAAGAAATCTACAAACTGACTTTCGCTCATTTCGCCGGAAGCCATCGCAAACTCACGATGTTTAATCTTACCATTGCCACACACATGCTTATCAATGGCGACATTATATGGCGGGTCGGTGAATACCATATCAGCCTTTTCATCCTGCATGAGAGCCTGATAGCTTTCAGCTTCCAAAGCATCAGCGCAGAGGAGACGATTTTCACCCAGCTGCCAGATATCACCGAATTGTGTGATTGCTTTTTCCTCAAGCTCAGGCACTTCATCGGCGGGATCAGAGGTGTCGGCCTCTTCACCGTCAATGAGAAGATCAATTTCGGCCATTTCAAAGCCAGTAGTGTCCAGGTCAAAGCCTAAGTCTAGATCTGCGAGCCCCTGAAACTCAATGGTCAGGATGCCCTTATCCCAGCCGGATTCTTCGGCGATACGATTATCAGCCAACATATAGGCGCGCGCCAGCTCTGGTGTGAGGTGGCTCAGTTGGATGGTTGGTACTTCGGTCAGCTTTAGAAGCTTGGCTGCTTCCAAGCGACCGTGGCCAGCGACAATGCCGTTTTTCTCATCAATCAAAATAGGATTGTTGAATCCAAACTGCTCGATGCTTTTGGCAATCTGGCGAATTTGCTTCGGCGAATGCGTGCGTGCATTCTGATGATAAGGTTTTAGTGCGCCTATCTCACGATAGACGGCTTTTAATTTACGAGGGGGTAACACCATTGTGTACATCTCCACTTTTAAGAATTAATTTTGTGGAGATAATACGAACACTCCACGACCAAATGTTTCGTTGATCGTTGCCAGTTATTCGGTAATTGTTTTTAGGTGTTCGTTTTTAGTTC
>JAQXAR010000034.1 GCA_029252805.1 Rickettsiales bacterium | reverse complement strand
TATAATATTAATTCTACACAGAAACTTAATTTTTTCAAGTTGATAGGCTTATGGCCTAACGAGGCTGAGAGCAGAGCACCCTAAGTCATCGCAGAGATAATTTGAGATTAACCTCTAATAAATAATCGTAGATGGCGGGATTCAAAGGTGCGACCCTAAAACCATCTTTCTAATTCGTAACCCATAGCGTTGAATCGTACCTTTTCACACGAATGGAGGCGCGACTACTATACTAACTTGATGTTAACAGCAGATTCTTTGCCTTTACTTGATTCTATGTCGTAACTAACTTTTTGATTATCATCAAGACCTGACAATCCCGCCAATTCGACAGCGCTGATATGTACGAATACATCACCTGCTCCATCATCCGGAGTAATAAAACCAAAACCTTTACTGGAATTAAACCATTTTACTGTACCTGTAGCCATAGTATGTATCTCATCTGTATATAATTGTTACTCTTTTCCAAATAACCTTGGGAAAGATACGATCTTTAATAGAGCACATTTGCTCCAGGGTAAAGCACGTAACCTAATACGTCTTGCTAGACGTTCACGTTCAAATGGTACCACGGTAGATAAAAGGTGAATACAACTCCAGAGTTCAGCGCCGTAAGTCATCGTAGAGTAGCTTATGGACCACCAATTAATCACTATTAGATGATCGCACTCAATCGTCGATGGCCGGATTCGAAGGTACGACCTAAGAGCCTTTCCCTCATCGGGAAATCATGCGTTTGAATCGCGGCGCTCCCCTTCGTAAGGGCAATGCTATTTAGGGATATTGCCTTGGAAAAGAGGATAACCCCAATTTGTGTTGCTGTTCTTATCGCTCAGATTCACACTACCATCTCCATTAAAGGTAATTACCCCACGTGGCGACGCTATCACGTCTACCGCAACAGCATTGACTCCGGCAGCAACAACAGGGGTATTAACGGCAGCAGCAGCGGCAGCGGCGGCAGCGGCGGCATCGGCAGCGGCTTGAGCAGCAGCGGCAGCGGCGGCATCGGCAGCAGCTTGATCGGCAGCGGCTTGGGCGGCAGCGGCAGCGGCAGCATCGGCAGCGGCTTGATCGGCAGCAGCTTGGGCAGCAGCGGCAGCGGCATCGGCAGCAGCTTGAACGGCAGCGGCATCATCGGCAGCAGCTTGGGCGGCAGCAGCAGCAGCAGCATCGGCGGCGGCATCGGCGGCAGCTTTAGCAGCGGCTTCTTGAGCGGCAGCAGCATCAGCAGCGGTTTTATCAGCAGCGGCTTGATCGGCGGCATCTTTCGCGGCAACTTCTTCGGGAGTAAGGACGGCATCAGGACCACCTGCTTGCGCTAAGCTTGGCAAAACAAGAAATGCGGCCATGAATGTCATTAACGTAATCTTCGAAATGCTATATTTTGTCATATACTCACCTAATTAACTGTTTCTGTGGGTTAAGACTAATTATGTGCTCTAGACATTAATAAATTCTTAATTAACTCTAAATTGCTTCACACTTTATTTAGCCCTCTTCTTAGGGAATTCTTAACTCTTAAGGTGCTAGCATAGCTTATGCAGACTCACTCAAAATCAGGGTTTTCTCTTGTAGAACTATCCGTTGTGTTGATTATTATTGGCCTTATCGCTGGCGGAATCGTTGCGGGACAGAGCCTAATTCGTAACGCCGAAATAAGTTCCGTGATTGGCGAATTAGCAGAATATTCACAAGCAAGTGATACTTTTTATGCAAAATATGGCCAACTTGCGGGAGATATGTCGGATGCCTCCTCTTACTGGCCCTCTTGCGATCCAACTCCTGCGAATTGCGATGGTAATGGCGATGGTGCAATCGATGACACGCTGCCATGGGTTCATTTATCCAGCGCAAACTTAGTGGCGGGAAGTTATCCCATTATCGCGGCAACACCAGTGCCGGGTGTAGACATCCCCGAATCCAGTATTAAAAATGCGGTATTTGGCCTTACCTATGGTTTTCCTTACGGTAAATTGGGCAATCACTTCACCCTTTCAAAGTCACGTAGCGATTCAAGTCTCGAAGGCGCTGTTAATGCATCAGAGGCGCTATCGATCGATAAAAAGATTGATGATGGCTTAGCAAGTTACGGCGAAGTCTTTGCGATCAACCAAATGAATACAAGTGGCACGTGGCAAACTACAGGCTGCGTAACAGGTGGAGATCTACTCTCCGCTCCTGCGGTCATTGATTGGCAGCTCTCAAATGAAGATACAGAAGAATGTGTCATGGTCTTCTATATTGATTAAATAAGCTGAGGCGATTAGCTTAACTCGCCTCTTGCAGCTCCAACCACGTCATTTCGGCAGATTCTGCTTCCGCTTGAACGGTTGTGTATTTTTCGAGCAAATCAGACATTATCTTTTTATTATTGACCGCTTTTGGGGTGGCCATTTCGGCTTCTAAAGTGGCTTTTTCTTTTGACCATTTCTCTAGATTTTTTTCCGCTTCTTTAACCGCATTATTGCTGCCTTTTTTACTCTTTTTACTTTTCTTATCTTTACGATCTTTTTTCGCGCTGGACCGTTCTTTACGACGCTGCTCAATCACTAGTTTACGGTACGCGTCCAAGTCGTCTGTATAAGAGTTCACACCACCGTCTTTAACAAGCAGTAGTTGATCTGCGACCGCCTCGACCAAATGCGGATCGTGACTTACGAGAATCACACAACCTTCATAATCGTTAAGCGCTTGGATAAGAGCCGCGCGGGCATCAATATCCAAATGGTTTGTCGGCTCATCGAGCAGCATAATATGCGGTGCATCATGGCTCATCATACAAAAGAGCAAACGCGCCTTTTCACCACCGGAAAGCTCGGCGATACGTGTATCACATTTTGCTTTATCAAAACCGAACTTGCCAAGCATGGCACGTAATTTATGTTCTGGCGTGCCTTTAATGGCATCGCGCAGAGTATCGTAAGGCGTTTGGCTTACATCTAGCTCGTCCGATTGGTGTTGCGCGAAATATCCGACACGCAATTTTCTATCACGTACCACATTACCCTTCATCGCCGTCAACTCGCCGTAAAGCAGCTTCACCAACGTCGATTTACCATTACCGTTGGCACCGAGTAGCGCGACGCGATCATCGCCTGTGAAGCTTAAATTCACTTCCCGTAATATGGGATTGCCCTCAGTATAGCCAATATCCACTTTATCGAGGGTGATGATCGGGCCGCTGGTTTCTTCCGGTTGAGGGAATTTAAACGCCGTTGCACGTTCGGCAATCAGGGCATCAACCATGTCCATTTTCTCAATGGATTTCAGGCGGCTCTGTGCTTGTTTAGCTTTACTCGCTTTGGCACCAAAACGGCTAACAAAATCCATCATGCGTTTTTTATGCGCCTGTTGCTTATCGAAGAGCGCCTGATGGCTCATCATTTTTTGTGCGTAACGGGTTTCGAACTGATCGTAATTTCCGGTATACATGGTCACTTTTAATTGATCCAAATGCGCAATATGGGTGACGACTTTATTCAAGGTTTCACGATCATGACTGATGATCATGAAGGTGCCTTCATATTGCATCAGGTAGTTTTCCAACCAAATGATCGCTTCAAAATCCAAGTGATTGGTTGGCTCATCCAGTAGCAGGAATTCTGGCTTTTGGAACAGGGCTGCAGCCAAAGCCACACGCATGCGCCACCCGCCGGAGAAATCACTAATAGGGCGCGATTGATCATCAATATCGAAGCCTAGGCCCGATAAAATGATCGAGGCTTTAGACGGCGCTTCATAGGCATCAATATCGGCAAGGCGCGTATAGATGTAACCGATTCGGTCTGGATCTTCTGCGGTTTCAGCTTCTTCCAATAGCGCTGTACGCTCTGTATCTGCAGCCAGTACGATATCTAGCAAGCTCGTATCATCATCCGGTAAATCTTGACGCACCATGCCCATTTGTGCACCTGGGACGAGGGTAATCTCGCCTTCATCCAGCTCCAACTCCTCAGCAATAAGCTTAAAGAGAGTCGTTTTACCCGTACCATTAGGGCCAATTAAGCCTACATGGTAGCCGGTCGGTATCGAAAGCGACGCCTTATCAAATAAGGTGCGTCCCGCAATACGGTAAGTAATATTTTTAAGCTCAAGCATGGTTTTAACTGTCTAATTTAGCTGATGGAGGCGTGTCATATAGATATTTCACTCCATTAGCAATTGCCGACTCATGCGGTTTGTTATTTAAATCCCCTAAAAGGGCAGAACTATGTTAAATCAGGCCTCTGACATACTTTTGGAGCCACTATGAAACTAATCGCCTTAAACCTACCGCGTGATTTTACCGAAGACCAACTCGCCAAATTATTCAAAGAATATGGCAATATTAAAGGCTGTGATATGGTGATGGACCCGAAAACGAAGAAATCTAAAGGATTTGGCTTTGTAGAAATGGCGCTAGAACATGAAGCTAAAGAAGTAATTAAAGAGCTACATGGCAGTAAAATCGGCAAAAACAAAATCCGCGTCAAAGCAGCCGATTAACACGTGGGTGACGATCAACAAAATAACCCGCTACATGGCATTACGCTCAAAACTATCCTGACAGAGCTCGTCGAGAAATATGGATGGGAAGAATTAGGGAGCCGCATCAATATCCGCTGCTTCACGCACGACCCAAGCCTCAAGAGTAGTTTGAAATTTCTAAGACGTACCGATTGGGCTAGAGAGAAAGTCGAAAGGCTTTATCTAAAGAGGCTTAAAGACTAATTTTTAGATGGAAAAGACTCCTCATGATTCACTCTATTTCATCTTCACTGATCAGGTCACCCTGCATCGACGGCCCGACACGATGTACCTCTTGTTTATCGCCACAAACCAAATGATGCCACTCGGGTAAATCATAGCCCTTCTCCACCAGCTTATAAGCGCAGGTATGGGGTAACCAATAAAGTTCACTCACATTCTCAGGCGTTACTTTAACGCAATTTGGTACATTTTTCTGACGATTTGGATAATCTTTACATGAGTGTGAATTAAGGCATAAATAGCTGCATGCCGTGTTTGTGAGCGTTAATTCGCCAGTATCTTCCTCTTCTTCAGTTACTTGGCAGCAGATTCCACAGCCATCACAAAGGCTCTCCCACTCACTCTCAGTCATATCAGACATTGGATTCTTTAGGAATTCAGGCTGCGGCAACATAGAGGGCTTCCAAAGCGGCTAACATAAATTGCTGACGTACAAAGTCACGACTTCCGTCGAACTGAAAATGGATAATATGCGCTTCATGTCCAGCATGCTGGACAGCTATATAAATCGTTCCAACAGGTTTAGACTTGCTACCCCCAGAGGGGCCAGCAATACCCGTCACAGAAACGGCGAGATTTGCGTTCGAATGCTGAAGCGCCCCTTCGACCATCGCCTTAGCAACTGGCTCACTTACGGCGCCATGCTGCTCAATCAGTTGTGCCGAAACGCCAAGCATTTCCATTTTCGCTTCGTTGGAATAGGTCACAAAGCCACGGTCGAACACCTCGGATGAACCTGCAATATCCGTAATCGCCGCCGCAATATCCCACCCGTGCAGGATTCTGCAGTGGCGAGTGTGAGGCCGTTAGTACGGCAGGTTTGGAGGAGCGTTTCGCAATTCATCAATGCAACACCCAACCTTGAAACTCTATCATGTAAGTGGAAAACAATACCTCAATGACTATAAGACAAACCATCGCATAGATAGCAGCTAATAAATCATCGAGCATTATCCCTAGTCCCCCTTTTATTTTCTCATCAATCCAATTAATTGGAAAAGGTTTCCAAATATCGAAGAGTCTAAAGAGAATAAATGTGGCAAAAATCAAAAACACTTCCCACAAAAACGGAGTGGCAAATGCATAAAGTATGAAGGTCGTCAAAAAATAAACCAACCACACTCCTGCCACCTCATCAATCACAACTTCCTTCGGATCTTCACGGCCTGTTTTCTTTACATATTCAGCCGAGACATACCACCCAATGAAGAAAGCCAAAACACTCGCAATGAGCAACCCTGAATGCCCCCAATACTGGTGAATCACCCACGCAAAAGGCAGCGCCGCCAGTGTACCAAACGTACCTGGAGCTTTCGGCGCGAGGCCGCTATGGAACCAGGTTGCCAGCCAATAGACCGGATGCCAAAGTGGGTATGGATGCTGCATTATGCCAACAAACTTGTATAGAAAAATAACCCAACTACCATGCCCAGAAAGCCATAGAAAGCAGCGACAACATCGTCGAGCATCAGACCGAGCCCCCCGCCCACATGCTCATCTATCTGACCGACGGGCCAAGGCTTAGCCATATCAAAAATAACAAAGAAAAGGAACGCGGCAAAGCAGGTTCCAAAGTCCAGAGGGTAGTTAAGGGCGCCGGCCAAAAGCAAAACAACCCAAATCCCTACCACCTCGTCAATGACGACTTCGTAAGACTGACCAGCAGATTTAACATAGATAGAAGAGGACCAGAGACCCACAAAAAAAGTAACAATTGTCACAACCAGTAAAACACTGATGCCCCAATAATGATGAATGGCCACTCCCGCTATGAGCCCTAACAGGGTCGCAATGATACTGCCTGCATGCTGAATTTTCCCAAGAAAAAAGAGCGTTGCTATCCAGAAAATTGGATTCCAGTTCGATGTCATAATAGTACCGTTGCTGTCGCTTGCGCAGCCAGCCCTTCTTTGCGGCCAATAAAGCCTAGGTGATCGGTTGTAGTGGCTTTGATGCTAACCTGACTCACATCAATATCACAAATCTCAGCGACGGATGCACGCATTGTTTCGCGGTGTGGAGAAAGCTTGGGCATTTGCGCGATGAGAGTGATATCGCAATGGCTTAGACTTCCGCCTGCTTGCTGCATCAGACGAATCGCTTCTTTTAAGAATAACTCACTCGCGGCGCCTTTCCATTGCGGGTTATCACTGGAAAAATGATGACCAATATCGCCATTGCCAATACAGCCCAATATCGCATCCGTTAACGCATGCAGACCAACATCTCCATCTGAATGGCCTTCAATTGCCATGTCACATTCCACCGGCACGCCGCAAATCATAATGGTTTTATCATCGCCTTCATGCGCAATAAAACCGTGAACATCATAGCCATTACCTACCGCAATGCGGGGGGCTGATTGCATCATTTTTAGATCCTCTTCAGTGGTGATTTTGCGGTTGGCCGCATCGCCTTGCACGAAAGCAACTTCGATACTTGCTAATTCTGCGAGCATGGCATCATCGGTCACGGCATCGGTATTTTCACGATGGAGCTTTAGGATCGTGGCATAATCAAATGCTTGCGGCGTTTGTGCAGCGACAAGCTCGGAACGATCAAGTGTGTGACCGGCTTTATGTTTGATGGTATCGGTCACAGGGATCACTGGCAGCGCGGCTTTCGCAGCGGTTTCTAGCATACGAGTGATGAGCGTTTGGCTAATATTGGGACGCGCGGCATCATGAATCAGGACTTTATTTATTTGCGCCCCGTGCGCAACGTTCTGTTGCTCCGATGGCACGCCGCTTCGCGGGCTCATGGCTGAGTCGGCCTGCTGGCCCCCTAAACTGACATTTGATAAATATTCCAAGCCATTGCGCACCGACTCCTGCCGCGTTTGACCGCCTAATACTGCCTCCACTTTGGGGTAATCGGCGAGAATAGGCGCTAGCAATGCCTGATGATCGGCGTGATGCACCACAATGATACGCTCAATCTGTCGATGCTCGCTGAATGCCTGCAGGCTATGCGCAATGACGGGTTTGCCATTCAGCAATCGGTACGTTTTGGGGATACCGCCCGCCATACGGCTGCCAGTGCCACCTGCGACAATCACTGCTACGCTTGAGTTCATGATGCATTTATAGTATGGAAACGCGCATTATGGCAATTAACATCGGCAAAATTCAAATTGAGAACCCGGTTATCCTCGCTCCGATGACGGGCGTGTCTGATTTACCGTTCCGTAAACTCGTGCGTAAATTTGGCGTCGGCATGGTCGTGTCAGAGATGATTGCCAGCCGCGCGATGATCCTGCAAACCCGCAATACCCTGCGCATGGCACAGCATGATGAGGACGAGGGTACTAAGGTTGTGCAACTCGCCGGATGTGACCCGCAAGTGATGGCCGAAGCGGCTCGCATGAATGAAGATATGGGCGCAGATATCATTGATATCAATTTCGGCTGCCCCGTGAAGAAGGTCGTCAATGGCGATGCAGGCTCAGCGCTCATGCGCAAAGAGAAGCTCGCCGGCGAGATTTTAGAAGCCACCGTCAATGCCGTAAAAATCCCCGTCACGCTGAAAATGCGCATGGGCTGGGATCATGACACGCTCAACGCGCCGCTCTTTGCCAAAATGGCCGAGGATGCTGGCATCCAGATGATTACCATACATGGCCGCACACGCTGCCAAATGTATAAAGGTTCGGCTGATTGGAAATTCATCAAAAATGTGAAAGAAGCGACCAAGCTTCCCGTGATCGTTAATGGCGATATTGTCGATTTTGACTCGGTGGATACCGCCCTCAGCGAATCGGGCGCCGATGGCGTGATGATTGGCCGTGGCTGCTATGGCAAACCCTGGTTCCCACAGCAAGTGATCGAGCATCTCGACGGCAAGGAAATTACCACCCGCCCAACGCTAGAGTTCGAACGCGATATGGTGCTGGAACATTACGAAGATATGCTAAGCACCTACGGTGAAGTCAACGGCGTGCGCGTCTCCCGCAAGCATATTGGCTGGTATAGCAAAGGCCTCTATGGTGGCGCTGAATTCCGCCATGCGTTTAACAAGCATAATGAGTCTGCTCCCGCCATTGCAGAGATTAAAGATTTCTACCAACAACTCATCGACCATGGTGCAATGCGCGAAGGCTTTTAGTTTTTACCCCGCATCTGCGTTAACGGTCACTCCGTCGAAAGGACGGGCTGACAATGAAGAGTGAAGCTAAACTTCATGGTGGATAATGCCAATCCATTACATCTGAATCGGTGAATTTCTTCGCGCCTTCCGGCCTGCCCGCCGCACGCTGTTTCAAGCAGCGATGAATATAATGTGCCGCACCGGTATTTTCCTGCATCAGCGAGGCCACCCGCTCAAATTGTCTCAAATCAACTTGCGTTGGCATATAATCCTTATCACGCTGATAGCGCCAGATGATCTCCATCGCGCAGTCGATCAGGCTTATCGCACCTTGCAGGTCACGTTTTCGGGGTTTTCGTCGGGGGAAGAATTTCATATAGGACACCCTTTAGTCGGTTAAAACAAAGCGGCACCCCTGCGAAAATCACACGAGTGCCGGGGTGTTAACAAATCACGTAAACATGACCGCAACGCTTTTGGCCGAAGCCTATTGCATAACGCCGCCACCCCGACCCAGTCGAGATGACAGTTTAAATAACGACAGTTGACGCTGCCGGTTTACGAGAGGTTGTTAAGCCCCGGGCCGGCGAACCAGCTTGCGAGCAGAATAACAAAAACAGAGAAAACTGTCATGCTGAATTTAGTTCAACATCCATTCATCCGCCTAGTGCCAGAGATGAAATAACCCCAAAAACAAGCTCAGAGTGACGGAGGGCGGGGATAATTGTCATCAAACTGTCATTTTACTAAAAGCACTCTTTTTTGTATAGTGATCGCTATTCTCTTAGCATTTGCCTTAGACAGATCTCCTCTGTCACTTCTCGTTTTCAAACAGACTTTAAGCCAAGTGCTCCTTTCCCACCACTTTCAATTCCCATTCTATGTTACTTTCTTCACCTTCCGCTATTTGGTTTCGTAAGACACCGCAATTACGGAACCAGAAGTTTCAATTATTCTGCCAAATCCTGCGTAAGTATGGACTAGAGGAGTTAATTGAAGAATTACCTCAGATTTTCCCAAGCCATGAACGCATGGCTCAGTTAGTAACCCAATTAGCGGTTATTTCTGAACAGGAAGTATTTGATTTGGGGCTGACACCTAACATTTAAATTGTTAGGAGTTATTGATGTATATAAAGCATTGTAAGTTATCGAGAAATAAGCAGTTAGAGTTGATAAAATATTTCATTGCGGGTTCTACGG